>DATACF010000609.1:0-3999 GCA_036259235.1 Longimicrobium sp.
GGACAGGGGACAGCCAACGAAGACGGCGCGCGAGGCGGGGCGAAGCGCACTCACGCACTCACGCACTTTCGTACTTCCGTCACTGCGACTGCATGGCCTCGGCTGGATGGACGGAGGCCGCGCGGCGCGCGGGGATCCAGCTCGCGAGGAACGCGACGGCGAGGACCGCCACGGGCGTCACGCCCAGCGTCACCAGGTCGGTGGGAGCCACGGCATAGAACAGCCCGCGCAGCAGCCGCGCGGCGGCGAGCGCGCACGCCGTGCCGATCACGATGCCGAGCCCGGCGAGACGCAGGCCGTCCAGCGAGACCATGCGGCGCACCTCTTCCGGCCGGGCCCCGAGCGCCAGCCGGATGCCGAGCTCGCGGCGGCGGATGCTGACGCTGTACGCCAGGATGCCGTACAGGCCGACGGCCCCGAGGAGGGAGGTCACGACGCTGGCGGTCGCGAGGAGCACGGCCAGCGCGCGGACGCGCGCCGACGAGGCGTGCACGAGGTCGCTCAGCGAGCCCTCGTCGTAGGTCGGGAGGGCGGGGTCGAGCGAGCGGACGATCCGGCGGATGGCCGACAACGTCTCGCCCTCCCCGGCATCCGTCCGGACCACCAGCGAGAGCGCGGGCGGGAGCGACGTGCCGGCGTCCGGCCCCGCGGCGGCGACGACGATGGGGAAGTACGCCATCGCGTCCGCCGGCTCCTCGAGGCTGTCGTAGCGCACGTCGCCCACCTCGCCGACGACGGTGTGCCAGCGGCCGCCGAGCGGGCGGACGCGCTTGCCGAGCGGACTCTCGCCGGGCCAGTACCGCTCGGCGAAGGCACGGCTCACGACCGCCTCGTCCGAGGGACGGGCGGCATCCTGCGGGCCGAACGTCCGGCCGCGGCGCAGGGGGATGCGCAGGGTCTGGAAGTAGGGGCCGTCCACGTGCGCGACAGGGTGCTCGGTCCCGCCGGCGGCGCCCGCCCGCGACCGGTCGTCCTCGACCTCGATCGCCATGGTCTGGCGGTCGCCGCCGAGGGGGACCCGGTCGGTCAGCGCCACGTCGCGCGCCCCGGGGATCGCCCGCGCCTCGCGGACCCAGGCCTCGAAGAAATCCAGGCGCGAGGCGGCTCCGCCGTACCGGGTATAGGAGAGGAGGACGCGGGAGGTGACGACGTGGCCGGCGTCGAAACCGGGCCGCACCTCCCTCAGGCGGAGGAAGCTGCGCGTCATCAGCCCCGACAGGGCGACCAGCACGACGGCCAGCGCGATCTGCGCGACCACGAGGGCGTCGCGCACCCGCCGGGGCGAGCGGCCGCCCGCCGGCCCGGTGCCGGCGCTTCGAAGGACCTGCGCGATGGCCACCCGGCGGGCGCGGAGGAGCGGGAGCACGCTCACGAACAGCGCGCAGAACACGGTGATCCCCACCGCGAACCACAGGACCGGCGCGTCGACCGCGACGTCTTCCAGCCGCGGGAGCGACAGCGCCGCGCCCACGCCCGGCACCACGCGCATGGCGGCCGAAGCCAGGAGCACCCCGGCGGCGCCGCCCAGGAGGCACAGCAGCACGGCTTCGCTCAGCGTCATGGCGAGCATCCCCCTGAAGCCGGAGCCGAGCGCGGCGCGCACGGCGAGCTCCATCTGCGCGCGCTCGGCCCGCACGAGCAGGAGCCCGGCCACGTTGGTGCACGCCACGAGGAGCACGAGGAGCACGCTCGCGAACACGAACCAGAGGAGGTGCGAGACGGGGCCGACGATCGAGTCCCGCAGCGGCTGCACGTGCGGCGTGACGTGCACCCCCTGCACGGTCGCCGGCGAGGCGCCGCCCTGGACGTAGTCGCCCAGATGGGGGAGCACGCGCGCGAGGTCGGCCCGCGCGGCCTCGGCCGACACGCCGCGCCGGAGCCGTCCGATCCCGGCGAGGTTGAGCGTGGCGGGGCGCGTGCGCGCCGGGTCGAGCGAGAGCGGGAGCCAGATCTCCACGTGGCGCGCGGGATAGCCGAAGCGCGGCGGCATGATCCCGACGATCGTGCGCGGGACGTCGTTCACCACGATCTGCCGGCCGAGGGCGCCGGGGTCGCCGCGGAGGCGCTCCCGCCAGATGCGGTGCGACACGACGACGACCCGCCCGGCGCCGGGCCGGTCTTCGCCCGGGGCGAAGGTCCTGCCGAGCGCCGGACGGACGCCCAGGACGTCGAAGAAGTTGGCCGTGACGCGCGCGCCGCGGACGCGGACGGCGCTCTGGCCCGCCTCCGAGGCGCCGAGGTCGCCGTCGTCGAACCGCCATGCGGCGATGCCGTCGAAGGCGCGCGCTTCGCCCTGGTAGAGGAAGACCATGGCGTCGGACTGGTCCACCCGCTCGCGCCCAGCGTCGCCGACCGTGTGCGTCAGCCGCGCGAGGCGGTCCGGCTCCGGGTAGGGGAGCGGCTCGAGGAGGATGGCGTTGACGAGGCTGAACACGGCCGTCGTGGTGCCGATGCCCAGCGCGAGCACGAGGACCACCGCTCCCGCGAGCCCCGGGGCGCGCAGGAGGCGGCGCGCCGCGAAGCGGAGCTCGGACCCGGCGAGGAGTCGGCGGAGCTCAGACACCCGGATCTCTCCCCTGGTCAGCGAAGTGTGAAGCGGGCGGGCTCTGCATGTTCCGGGCGCACCTGGAGCGGCGCGACGGAGAGCGGGAGGGGTGCCCGGCTACCGGGTTCCGGAAGCGAGGATGCCCGTCAAGGAATCCCCGTCACCTTGTGCGTCTGGACGGAGAGGCGCCAGGGGGGACCCAGCTCCATGACGGCGGCGATGGCCTCGTCGTAGTTGGGGCCGCCGTGGGCGGGGACGTCGACGGCCTGGAGGAAGTAGTGGCCGAAGCGCGTCCCCTCGGCCAGGCGGCGCACCGCGTCCACGTCCGGCGTGACGCCGGGCGCGTCCGCGCCGGTGAAGAGGACCTTGAGCTCGTCGCCCTCCTTCTGCGCGAACTCCGGCTGCTTGGGCGAGACGGTGAGCCAGTCGACCAGCGCGCGGTCGACCGGCCGCGCGCCGTTCGACTCCATCGCGATCCGGTACCCCCGCGCCCGGAGCGCGTCGGAGAGCGGCCGGTCGAGCTGGAGGCTCGGCTCGCCGCCCGTCGCCACCAGGAGGAGCCCCGGCCGCTCGCCCCCGAACCCCGCCTCCGCCGTCTCGCGGACGAGCGCCAGCGTCCCCTCGAGGTCGAGGGTGTAGTGCGCCTTCACCCAGTCGGTGTCGCACCAGGGGCAGACGTCGTATCCCAGGTTGCACCCCGCGAAGCGGAGGAACACCGCGGGGCTCCCCGCCTGCGCCCCCTCGCCCTGCAGCGTCGCGAACACCTCGCGGATGCCGTACTTCTTCGCCAAGAATCCCCTCCCTGGGGCCCCGAAATCGTCCCGAAGCGAAAACCCGTCCTCAAGATACCACCCCCGCCCCCCACCCTCCACCCCGCGGACGACCGATCCGCACTCACGCACTCACGCACTTCCGCACTCTCCCTCGCTGAAACCCGCCGCCCCGTGCGTCCGTCGTCTTGCTCCCCTCCGCGCCGGTCCTGATATTGCGACTCCCCGCGCGGCTGACACCCGAACGCGAACACGGACCGGAATGCTCAACGTCTTCCGCAAGTTCCTGCGCCCCACCCTCCGCCAGCAGCTGGAGGACGGCGTGCGCGAAGCGCTCCGGCGCTACGCCGACCGGCGCACGGCGCCCGACCTGCGGGTCTACGTCTCGCTCGACCTGGTGCCGCAGGGGATGGCGCCGGGGATGTTCGCCCGCGACGAGGCCGACCACCTCCGCCGCTTCGCCGCGCAGTGGGCGCAGGACAACGGGATCGCCCGCGCGGGGCTGCGGGTGGAGCTCGTCCTCCTCGACACGAAGCGCGAGTTCGCCTTCGTGAAGCCGCTGGGGCTGGACGAGCCGCCGCCCCCGGCCCCCGAGGCCGCCCCCCGCGCCGGCCCGGAGCGCGCCCTGGTCCCCGAGCCCCCGCGGGCCGCCGGCTACGGCGCCCCCGCGCACGGCGGCCCGGC
>DATACF010000610.1:0-1597 GCA_036259235.1 Longimicrobium sp.
GGAGGGTGCGGAGCGCGGCGTCCACCGCCCAGCGCGCGCCCTCGTCGGAGCGGGGCGACGAGCCGGCGCCGTCGGAGACGGCCGCCGCCAGGGCGCCGCCGGGGGTCACCACCCAGCCGTGGGCGTCCTGGCAGGGCGTCCCCGAGCGCTCGTGCGAGGTGCCGCGCACCGAGGCGGCGAGGACGTGCCAGGGGGCGGGTGGATCGGGAGGTGCGGTCATGCGATCACGCAGCGGGGCGAAAGAAGGACCGGCGCTCTGGACCGGCGGGGGGTCCGCGCACAACATTGCCGGGGGCGGCGCGCGAAACAAGGTGTCGCGGCCCTGGCACGCCGCTCGCTTCCCCCGGCGCCGGCATGGACACTCGTGAGGGAGGAGACCGCATGCAGCCGGTGGAGACGTCCGCCCCCGCGCCCGGCGCGGAGGCGCCCGCGGGGGGCACCCCGTCGCCGGTGGCCGAGCTGGCGCGGCTGCTGGAGACGCGCCGGGGCGAGCGGCACGTGGTGGCGATCCAGGACTTCCCCGACCCCGACGCCATCAGCGCGGGGATGGCGTACCGCGAGCTGGCGCGCCACTACGGGATCGAGGCCGACATCGTCTACGACGGCGCCATCAGCCACCCCGAGAACCTGGCGCTGGTCAACCTCCTCGAGATCGCGCTGACCCGCTTCGGCCCCGGCGTCGACCTCGAGCGCTACGCGGCCGCCGTCTTCGTCGACAACCAGGGGACGACGACGCACCTCACCGAGCGCCTCAGGGCGGCCGGGGTGCCGACGCTGGCGGTGATCGACCACCACGACCCGCAGGACGCCCTCGACCCGATCTTCTCCGACGTCCGCCCCGTGGGCGCGGCGGCCACCCTCCTGGCCGAGTACCTCCAGAGCGGCGTCATCCTCAAGCTCTCGGCCGACGACGAGCGCCACGTGCGGCTGGCGACGGCGCTCATGCACGGCCTCCACAGCGAGACCGACGGCTTCATCCGCGCCCGCGCCCCCGAGTACCAGGCGGCGGCCTTCCTCTCCCGCTTCATGGACCAGGACCTCCTGGAGCGGGTGCTCTGCGTGCAGAAGTCGTCCGCCACGCTGCGGGTGATCGAGGAGGCGCTCCACAACCGCGTGGTGCGCAACGGCTTCTCCATCGCCGGGGTGGGGTACCTCCGCTGGGCCGACCGCGACGCCATCCCCCAGGCGGCCGACTTCCTGATCATGGAGGAGAACGTCCACACGGCCATCGTCTACGGCCTCCTGGACGAGGACGACGGGCGCGAGGCGGTGTCCGGGAGCCTCCGCACCAACCGGGCGACGCTCCGGGTCGACCGCTTCCTCAAGGACGCCCTGGGCGAGGACCTCCGCGGCCGCCCCTACGGCGGCGGCCGGAGCCGCGCCGGCGGCTTCGAGATCGACATGGGCTTCCTCAAGGGCGACGACGACGACCACGAGCAGCAGCGGATGAAGTGGGCCCTCTTCGACCGCCGCATCCGCCGCATGCTCTTCAAGGCCGCCGGGATCGAGGACCTCGACGCCGTCTGCGAAGCCGGTGAAGAAAGTGCGTGAGTGCGTGAGTGCGTTGACAACGAAAGCGCGGGGACGGCATCGGAGC
>DATACF010000611.1:0-9477 GCA_036259235.1 Longimicrobium sp.
CGGTCGTTTCGTTCCGGCCGGCGTCAGGCCATGCAGGTGCAGGAGCCGCACGTCCCGCCGCACGAGACCTGCTCGGTCTCGTAGAGCACCGTGTAGTAGATCCGGTAGTTTGCCTCCGCGCTTCCGGGGGCGCTCGGGTCGGTGAGGAACGACTCGACGTTCAGGGCCTCGAGGTTCATCGACAGTCTGGACGCGCTCATCGCATCGCTCCGGGTTAGGGTGGACGGTTTATGGCCGTAAAGGATAACAATCGCGGCGCGGCGGTCAAGCCCCCGCGGCGGCTTTCGCGTCACCCCCCGGAGCCTTCCCGCTCGATCACGTAGAAGAGCTCATCCCTCCCCGACCGCTCGTTCGGCCGCGTTCCGATCCGCCGCATCCCGATCCGCTCCACCAGCCGCGCGCTCCGTTCGTTCTCCGGGTCCACGCCGCCGATCACGCGTTGAGCCCCGAGATGCGCGAAGGCGGCGTCCACCAGGGCGCGGGCAGCTTCGGCCGCGTACCCGTGCCCCCACGCGTCGCGGGCGAAGCCGAGGAAGAGCTCGTGCTCGCCGGGGGCGTCCGTCGAATGGAGCCCGCCGAGGCCGACGAGGGCGCCGGTGTCGGCGCGGGCGACGGCGAGGGCGCCGAGGCCGGTGGCGGCGTGGGCTTCGATGAACCGGCGGAGGAGGGCGTCGGAGCGCTCGCGGGTGGCGGGACCGCCGGTGAAGCGCTTGACCTCGGGGTCGCTCTCCATGCGGAAGAGCGCGTCGCCGTCGCCCTCGGCGAAGGGGCGGAGGACGAGGCGGGCGGTCGCGAGCGGGAGGGGGAGGGGCACGGCGGGGGTCAGAGGGGGGCGGCGAGCCCCTCGACCAGGAGCATCCCGGTGCGCGCGCACGACTGGCGGAGCGCCTTCGCCTCGGCGTACTCGGGCGAGGCCCACCAGGCGCGGGCGCGCTCGGGGGTGGGGAACTCGAGCACGACCAGCCGGCGGGGGCTCCACGTTCCCTCCAGCACCTCCGTCGCCCCGCCGCGCACGAGGTAGCGGCCGCCGTACGCGGCGATGGAAGGGGGCGCCAGCGCCTTGTAGCGCTCGTACGTCGCGGGGTCCTCGACGGTGATGTCGACGATCACGTAGGCGGGCATCGGGTTCTCGGACGGGGGTCAGCGCCCGCCGCAGGAGCGGACGGCCTGGCGGAAGCTCTCGTCGATGGTGGCGCAGTCGATGAAGTCGGGCTTCTGGCGGACGGTGAGCTCGAGGGTGCCGTCGCCTTCGCTCCAGACCCAGTCGACGGTGGCGCCGTGCTCCGAGGCGGTGCCGGAGGGGCGGTCGGGGAGGTCGATCCCGATGCGGGAGCGCGCCGCGCCGCGGAGGCAGTCCCAGACGTCGCGGTCGACACCTTCGAAGGTCATGGTGGGGCAGGCCATCGCGGCTCCTTTCGCTTCACTCTCGGTTCGTCGTCGTCGCGGGTCGCCGCGCCGGGATGCAGGGCGTGCGCCGCGGGGACGGCAGGGGATTCCGACAGGTGGCTGGAGGGGAGCGACGGGCCGCGGTGCGCGCTCCGGCATCGTCGGCCCTCACCCTGGCGGCTCGCCGTAGGCTCGCCGCCTGTCCCTCTCCCGAACTACAGGAGAGGGACGTTTGCGTTCGTGCGCTACGCGGGCCTTGGCGGGGGAAAGCTCGGAAGTCGCGGATCGGGATGATGTTCTCCCCTCACCACGCACGCCCACTGCGTGCGGGGGGAGGGGGGCGCGCGGAGGCCGAGGGACGCGACGAAGGCCGGTCGAGATGCGATCGAAGTTCAGCCGTTCCGCGATGTTGCGTGAGGGATGCGGGCCCGGAGGGCGGAGACCCTGGCGGAGGGGAATGCGAAGGGGGATCGCGATCGGCGGGGATGCGGCGGACGCATGGAGTCCGCCAGGGGCTCCGCGCCGTCGCAAACGGTGGTATCGTTGGCTACGGCGCCCGCAGCCCGGCCCGGAGCGCAGCGGAGGGACACGCCCGGATCCGCCGTCGCCGTAAGCCGTTGCCGTAAAAGCCCGTCCGGCCCCGGCGTCAGTGCCCCTTCCCGCCCCCGTGCGAGAGGTAGAGCGCCGCGGAGACCAGGAGCGTCCCGACCGCGAGGTAGAGGAGCTCGAGCGGCGTCCCGAACGAGAGCGAGAGCGCGTACTCGAAGAACTTCACCACCAGGATCAGCAGGACGACCTTGGCCAGCCGGTCCTTGAGGTCGTCGAGCGAGTGGATGAGGAGGAGCCGCGCCGCGAACTCGGACCCCTCGGCGGCGTCGATGCGGCTGACGAAGAGCTCGTACAGCCCCAGCGAGAAGATCAGCATGATGGCCGCGAGGAGGTAGCCGTCGACGACCTCCACGGTGTGCGCCACGATGGTCGAGCGCAGCGCCGCCCGCTCGGCGCCGTGGACGGCCGGGTAGTGGGCGATGTGCCCCAGGAGCCCCACGACGTCGACGGTGGAGACGAAGAACATCCCCACCGACACGACCATGCTGGCCACCACGGCCAGGAGGACGATGAGCCGGCTCCCCCAGAGCACGCGCTCGAACGCCCGCTCCACCGCCCCGCGGCGGCCCTCCCCCGGATTCGTCTCCACGTCGGATCTCGTCGTCGTCACGTGTCAGCCGGCCAGCCCCGGCCGGTCGACCAGGGCGATCATGGTGCCCTGCATGGTGGCCACCAGCCGCTCGTCCCCGCCGTCGCGGAGCGCGAAGACGTCGGCGTTGCAGACGGTGAGCGTGCGCCCGGCCTTCTTCACCCGCCCGCGCGCGACGAAGGCGTCGCCGGCGGCGGGGGCCATCAGGTTGATCTTGAACTCCACCGACATCACGGCGGCGCCGGCGGCCATCAGCGTGTACGCCGCGTAGCCGCAGGCGCTGTCGGCGATGGTGGCGACGATCCCCGCGTGGAGGAAGCCGTGCTGCTGTGAAAGGTCGGCGCGGTACGGGAGGTGGATGTCGACCTCGCCGGGGCCGACGTGTGCCAGCGTGGCGCCGATCGTCGCCATCGCCGCCTGCTTGGCGAAGCTGTCGCGGACGCGCGCCTCGAACCCCGGCTCGGGGGCGCGGGCGCCAGGTGTGGAGGACATCGATGGGCTCGGGGACGGCGCGTCGGGACGGTGCGGGACGCGGAATCTTGTGGGGCGGCGGCGTGCGTCGCAAGCTGGAAGAGTGCGTGAGTGCGTGTGTGCCTGTGATGAGCGCGAGGGCCCGTGTTGTCATTCCGAGCGAAGCCGAGGAATCTAGCCCGGGTCGCCCGGAGGTCCGCCTCGCGCGGGGGAGCCGGCCTCGCGGCTCGCGGAGTAGATTCCTCGGGCGCCGCCACGGCTCCGCGGAAGGGCAGAATCCGGCAACGCGGCGCCGCTCGGAATGACAGTGCGGTTCGACAAGCTGTTCGACAGTGCCGTTCGACAGGCCGCTCGACGGCTGTTCAACAGGCCGTTCGACAGGGAGGGTGGGGTGACGGAGAGCTCGTTCAAGGACCACTTCTCGGGGCACGCGGACGACTACGCGCGCTACCGGCCCGATTACCCGCCGGCGCTCTTCGCGTGGCTGGCGGAGACCGCGCCGGCGCGCGACCGGGCGTGGGACTGCGCGACGGGGAACGGGCAGGCGGCGGTGGCGCTGGCGGAGCACTTCGGCGAGGTGGTGGCGACGGACGCGAGCGAGACGCAGGTGGCGAGCGCCTTCGCGCATCCCCGCGTGACGTACCGCGTCGCCGCGGCGGAGACGTCGGGGCTGGAGGACGCGTCGGTGTCGCTGGTGACGGTGGCGCAGGCGCTCCACTGGTTCGACATCCCGGCGTTCTGGGCCGAGGCCGGGCGCGTGCTGCGGCCGGGCGGGGTGCTGGCGGTGTGGGCGTACGACCGCTTCCGCTGCGCGCCCGAGGTGGACGCGGCCGTCGACCGGCTTTACACCGACGTCGTGGGGCCGTACTGGCCGCCGGACCGGAAGATGATCGACGACGGCTACCCCGTGCGCCTCCCCTTCCCCCGGGTGGAGGCGCCCCCGTTCGCGATGGCGAAGCGGTGGACGCTGGACGAGGTGGCGGGGTACCTCCGCACCTGGTCGGCCGTGCGGCGCTACCAGGCGGCGAACGGGCGCGACCCCGTCTCGCTCGTCCTCCCCGAACTGCGCGCCGCGTGGGGCGAGGGGGCGCGCGAGGTGCGCTGGCCGCTCTTCCGGCACGTGGGGCGGAAGGCGGATGTACGATCGGGGGGCGGTGGATCGTTCTCAAACGAGCGGTGACCGGATTCGCTTCTGACGCGGAGAAACGCCCCCATGCGCGCCCGCTTCCTCCTCGCCCTCCTGCCGCTCCTCGCGGCGTGCGCCGAGCAGCCCCCCTTCGCCCCGCGCCGCGGACGAGGAGGCGGACGCGTACGCCGTCTGGCGCGCGGCGCTCCGCCACCAGTACGGCGACATCGCGCTGGTCGTCGCGGAGACCCCCGGGTGGGCGCCGGCCCCGGAGGAGGACGCGCGGGATCCCGCGCTGGCGGGCCTCGCGCCCGGGACGGAGGTGCGCGCGGTGCGGGCGGAGCGGCTCGCCCCGCTGCGCATCACCGTGTTCCCGCGCGCGGAGCTCGAGCGGATGCGCGTCCCTCCCCTGCCGGAGTCGGAAGAGGCGTTGCTGGCCATGATGCAGCGCCTGCGCGGCGAGTGGAGCCGGTTCCACGCCCGCTTCCCGGGGTCGGGAGGGGTCGTCCACCTCTCGAACGTCGCCTTCGACGGATCGCGGACGCGCGCGCGCGCCGCCGTCTTCCGGGGCTGCGGCCCCCTTTGCGGCTACGGGAGGGGCCTCCTCCTGGAGAAGCGCGGCGGCGACTGGGTCGTGCTCCGCGAGCTGGAGGTGATGGCCTCCTGAAGGGAGGGCGCGCCGTTCCCCTCCGCGCGGCTCGTGGTTAGCTTGGAGGACAGGGACGGTCCGGTCTTCGCCCCCTCTCCCCCGAGACTCCCGTGAAGCGCCTCTTCTCCGGCGCGCCGCTGATCCTGGCGGCGCTCCTCGCGGCCCCCCCTGCGTCCGCGCAGGACACCGCGTCCGTCGCCGCCCCCGCGGCCACGCCCGCCGACTCGGCCGCGCGCCGCGAAGGCGTGCGCGTCTGCGCGGGGGGCGACGTGACGCTGGGGACCAACCTCGACACCACCTGGGTGCACACCGCGGCGGCGCGGCTGGGCCCCCGCGTCCGCGCGCTCCCCAGCCCCGACTCGCTCCTGGCGCCGCTCCGGCCGCTCCTGGAGGACGCGGACGTGGTGCTCCTGAACGTGGAGGCCGCCATCGGCGAGGGGCCGCCCGAGCGGCGGAAGTGCGCGCCGGGGTCGACGGCGTGCTTCGCCTTCCGCTCGCCGACCTCGGCCGCGGGGGCGCTCCGGCGCGTCCGCTCCGGCGGCGAGGTGGTGGGGAACGTGGCCAACAACCACGCCCGCGACACGGGGCTGGGCGGGTGGCGGACGACGCAGCGCCACCTCCGCGACGCCGGGGTGCACGTCACCGGCGCCGACACGCTGGCCACGCCGGTGGCGACGGCGGCGGGCGACACGGTGGCGTTCCTGGGCTACAGCGCCTGGATCGGGCCCGACGTCAACGACGTGGCCTCCATGCGCCGCCACGTCCGCCGGGCGGCGGAGCGGTGGCGGCACGTGGTGGTGACCATGCACGCGGGGGCCGAGGGGACCGGCGCGCAGCGGACGCCCGACGCGGTGGAGGTGGCCTTCGGCGAGCGGCGGGGGAACTCGGTGGCGTTCGCGCGGGCGGCGCTGGAGGCGGGGGCCGACGTGGTGTTCGGGCACGGGCCGCACGTGATGCGCGGGGCCGAGTGGTACGGGCGCGGGCTGGCCTTCTACTCGCTGGGGAACCTGCTCACCTACGGCCCCTTCTCGTTCGGCGAGCCGCTGAACCGGGGGGCGCTGGCGTGCGTGGTGTTCGACGAGGACGGCGTGGCGTCGGCGGAGCTGCGCTCTACGGTGCAGTCGGCGCCGGGGTGGGTGCGGCCCGACCCCACGGGGCGCGCCGCGTGGCTGGTGGAGTCGCTCAGCCGCGCCGACTTCCCCGCCGGGGCCCCGCGCGTGGCCGCCTCCGGCGAGCTGGGCCGCCCCACCGCCGGCGAGTTCGGCGGCGCCCCCGGCGGGAGCGCGCCGCGCCGGAAGCCGTAGGGACGGAGCCGGACCGGAAGCGGGGCAGGGGGCGGAAGAGTCACTCTTCCGCCCCCTGCGCGTTTTGGCTGCGTGACGGATTGGGCCTGTCAGGCCGTCACGGGAGCGTAGCCGCACCAGACTTCCTGCCATCCCTCCCCCGGCACCCACACGTCGACGCAGATGTACTCGAAGCCAGCTCCCGGGCCGCCGCCGCCGCTCCCGTCGCCGCCTCCGTCATCGTCGCATTCGGGGTCTTCGGGGCCGTCGTAGGAGTAGTCCGGCTCCGTGACCTCGTAGGGGCCGAGGACGGGCGGGTCGACGCTGGCGGCTCCAGAGCAGTCGTACTCCCGGACCTCGCCTTCCGTGTAGAGGATGTCGTAGATGGGGACCGAGTTCGCGATTGATCCGTTTTCCCGGTACGTCACGAGCTTCCAGCAGGCCACGTACAGGCCGGGATAAAGCCATCGCGCCCGCTGGTCGGTCGATTCGAAATACCGGAGGCCCACACCCGGATCGTAGAACGCCTGTGCGAGGCCTTCCGAGGAGGTCTTCACCCAGTTCGTCACGAACGTGTACGTGGCCCCCGTTCGCTCCGAAGTGCCCACGATGTACATGTTCACGAGCGTCGTCGGGCACGCCATCCGTTCCTTCACGGGGAAGGTGTTCTGGGCCCGAAGCGGGGCAGAGAAGAGGATCGATACCGCCGCGAGGAGGACCGATAGACCTGTACCGGCACGATGAGATCGCATTTCGACGCTCCGATCAACCAGGGTGGGGAGCGGGAGGCGGCTCACGGATTCGGTTTCTGCTCCCGGCCGATACGCCGCGCCTGGGCGCGTGCCCTCCCTGGTCGTTCGCTGTCGTCGACCTTCAGAAGCTCCAGCGGCACGGTGTCCCAGAACGGCTCCCACACCTCCTCGAGGAGCGACTGAAGCTCGGGATCGCCGAAGTACCAGACTTCCATGTGGGTCCGCTTGCCGGGCTTCGGAAGCTGGAAGCCCGCGAGGACGCTGGGCCGATGCTCCGGATTGATGCGCGCGAGCAAACGTTCTAGCGCCGCTGCGTCGAACTCCGGCCGCAGTCTCTCCCGCTCTTCGGGCGGGATCCTGTAGCTGGGGTCGGGCTCCGGGGCTTCAACCGGCACATAGCGCGGATCGGACATCACTACCTGCTCGTTCAGAGTTTCACACGCCGCGACACCCGCGATGATCGCGAGGGTGAGCACGATGGTGGAGGGGATCGATCGCCGCATTTTCTTCCTCCTGGAGGAGAAGGAGATCTGGGGCACGAGCGGTCGAGGATTGGCGCCGAGTGGATAGGAGAGGATTAATACGCGTCCTAACGGAGCACAAGAAAAATCGCACCCTGCGAAAGAGCCCCCTCGCCCGGCTTGGGCGAAGGGGCTCTCGTCGTCTCGACTCGGGCGCCGTGAAGGCGTCAGCGGTTCGGCTTGTCGGCGCGCTGGGCGACGGAGGTGGTGCTGTCGCTGAGGAGGCGGCGGACGCCGTACCAGGCGCGGACGAGGTGCGACTGCGGGCGGTCGAGGCGGCTCTCGACGATGCGGCCGGCGCCGCTGCTGGCGTGGATGTACTTGCCGTCGCCGACGTAGACGCCCACGTGGGTGACGCGGTTGCCGCGGCCGAAGGTGAGGATGTCGCCGGGGCGGAGGAGGCGCGGGTCGCGGGGGACCTCGGTGCCCACGCGGGCCTGCTGGGCGGCGGTGCGCGGGAGGTCGACGCCCATGGCGCGCATCAGGTACTTCAGGAAGCCGCTGCAGTCGAAGCCGGCCGGGGAGGTGCCGCCGAAGAGGTAGCGCCGCCCCAGCTGCGCCCGCGCCAGGCGGACGACGGAGTCGCGGCTGATGTCCGCGCTCTCGATGCGGCGGACGGTGGTCTCGGGGGCCGGGGCGCCCTGCTGGGCGGCGGCGGCGACGGGGAGGGTGACGAACCAGGCGCAGAAAAGCGCGCGCGCGAGCGTTCCGCGAGGCTTGTTCAAGGCGTCTGTCAGCTCGGGTGAACGTCGGATCGGCGCCCTGGGTCCAGCCGACCGGGTGGCGTCGCCCCCTCGCAAGGGAGAGACGGCCGCGGCGGCGCCGATGCGGTCAAGCGCAAGAGTGTATCTGCTTGGCGGGCGGCATTCTACGCCCCGTTCCGGCGCCCGTCAAACCCTTCGGGTGCGGGCTTGTGCTTTCTTTCACATGGAGAGCGGGCGTAATCGGATGCGATCAAAGGAGATGGGATGAACGATCAAGAATCCGTTCTCAGCAGCGTCTTCGGGTGGAGATCGGGCCTCGGAAGGGCGCCGGAGTGGACACGGAGACCCGCGCGCCGCATACTGCCGTCGTCCACCCTCCGCCTCTTCCGCCGATCCCGGGTCCCCATGCGACGCGCGCTCGCCCTCGCCTTTGCTCCGCTCCTGATCGCCCTCACGCTCGCCGTGGACGCGCGCCCCGCGTCCGCTTCCGCGACTTCCATGACGCCCGAATCGCCTGCGGACACGGCGGCGCTGCGGCGGAGGCTGGAGCCGCTGCTGCGGGCGTACCCGGGGGTGGCGGGGGTGAGCGTGCGCAACCTGGCGAGCGGCGAGGCGCTCTCCATCCGGGGGGAGGAGACGTATCCGTCGGCGTCGCTGATCAAGGTGGCGGTGCTGGTGGCGCTCCTGGAGGAGGCGCGCCAGGGCGAGCTGCGGCTCGACGAGCGGACGACGATGATCGGGCGCGACCGGGTGGGGGGCTCGGGCGTCCTCCAGCACCTGGCGTCGGGGCTCGAGATCACGCTGGAGGACGCGGCGTGGCTGATGATCACGCTCTCCGACAACACGGCCACCAACCTGATCCTCGACAAGCTCAACGTCCGCACGGTGTGGGAGAAGATGGACTCGCTGGGGCTCCCCCGCACCCGCATCCACTCCAAGACCTTCCTCCGCTCCACCTCCATCGCCGTGGACTCGTCGGTGAAGTACGGGCTGGGGGTGACGACCCCCGACGAGACGGTGCGCCTCTTCGCGCTCCTGCACGAGGGGCGCGCCGTATCGCCCGCGCTCGACTCGCTGGCGCTGGCGATGCTCCGCGCCAACCAGGATGGCACGAAGCTGGGCCGCTGGCTCCCCGCCGACGTCCCCTTCGCCCACAAGACCGGCGAGGTCGACGCGTCGCGGAACGACTGCGGCATCCTCTACGGCCCCGACGCCCCGGTGGCGCTCTGCGTGATGACGCGCGAGAACCGCGACTCCGGCTACGCCCCCGACAACCCCGCCAACCTCCTGATGGCGCGGATCGGGCTGGAGGTCTTCCGCCACTACAACCCCTCCGCGCGCGTCCCCGACCCGCCGCGGTGAGGGCGGAAAGGAAGGCCGGGGGCCC
>DATACF010000612.1:0-1802 GCA_036259235.1 Longimicrobium sp.
CTGCGTGAGACCCTTCCTCCGCTGGAGCGGTCGTCAGACGCTTACACGCACTCGCCGGGGACGGTGGGGCCGGTGTGCTGGTCGTCCACGTGGCAGGTGGGGACGCCGCTCACGCAGGTCCACTGCTCGGTGTCGGTCGCGGTGGTGCTGCACCCGCTGTTCGCCCCGGTCTCCACGAAGCGGGTGGTGGAGAACTGGGTGACGGCCAGCGCGTTCACGTCGAGCCTGAGCTTTCCCATCGCGCACCTCCAGGGTCGAAAGGGGGTCCTCTACCACAGAAAGAGTCTGGAGACGATACGAACGCTCGGGGACCGCGACAACCCTCTTGTTTACCCGCCGCCTCACCCCACGGCGCGGCGGGCGGCGGCGAAGACGGCGTCGAGCATGGGCTCGGTGAGGCGGCCGGTGAAGGTGTTCTGCTGGCTGGGGTGATAGCTGCCGATGAGGGTCACGCCCCCGATCCGCGCCTCGGCCCCGTGCCCGAACTTCGGCGCGGGGACGGGGACCGGGTGCCCCGCGTCGCGAAGGAGGCGGAGCGCCGCGTCCCAGGCGAACTTCCCCAGCGCCACGACGGCGCGGAGGTGGGGGAGCGCCGCCAGCTCGCGCGCGGCGAAGGGGGCGCAGGCGTCGCGCTCGTCGGGGAGGGGCTTGTTGTCGGGCGGGGCGCACTTCACGGCCGCGGTGATCCAGACGTCCCTCACCTCCAGCCCGTCGCCCACGTGGGTGGAGGTGGGCTGGTTGGCGAGCCCCGCGCGGTGGAGCGCCGCGTACAGCCAGTCGCCGCTCCGGTCGCCGGTGAAGACGCGCCCGGTGCGGTTCCCCCCGTGCGCCGCCGGGGCCAGCCCCAGGATCAGCAGCCGCGCCGCCGGGTCGCCGAAGCCGGCGATGGGTCGCGCCCAGTACTCCTCGTCGCGGAAGGCGCGGCGCTTCTCGCGCCCCACCCGCTCGCGCCACTCCACCAGCCGCGGGCAGCGGCGGCACGCCACCACCTCGCCCTCGATCACCTTCAGCATCGTCCCTTCCTTACTGCTACGAATATCCAGCTCGATTCATACCAATCCCTCTATCATTCCGAGGGAGGAACGACCGAGGAATCTACTCCGCTCGCCGCGATGCCCGGATCAGACGCGCCACCCCCGCCTCGCCCGGCCAGCCCCGCGGCGGGGCCGAGTAGATTCCTCGGCTGCGCTCGGAATGACGGCGGAAGGCTCGAGCCGGGAGACCGATCTCCCCCGCCTACTGCCGGTCGTAGAAGGCCGGCGGCTCGATCCCGAGGGCGCGGAGGTAGACGTACCCCTGCCCGCGGTGGTGGATCTCGTTGTCGACGACGTAGAGGATCAGGTTGTAGACCGGGCCCTCCCACTGCCCGAAGGCGAGCTCGCTCTCCTGGAAGCGGTGCGGGGCGATCTTCGGCCACAGCCGCTCCAGCTCGGCCGTGTCCTCGTCCCAGAGGCGGAGGATGTCGGCCTTGGTGGTGGGCTCGGCGTCGGGGCCGCCGCTCCACTCGCCGGTGACGACGCCGCGCACGGTGGGGACCGCCATCCGGAGGAACTCCCAGGCGAGCGCCGAGAAGGGGCGCATCCCGCCGAGGGTGAAGTTGAAGAGCGCGTCCTCGGGGAAGGCCTCGATGACGCGCCGGGTGAGCCCGCGGTGCCCCTGCCAGTGCTTCAGGAGCTGCTCGGGGGTGAGGACGACGGCGGGGGATGGGGTGTCGGCTGCCATGGAGAGCGCCTCCGCTTCGGGTCTGCTCGGGCCGCCCGGAGTGGACGGTCCGCGCAGCGAAGGTACCGCCCTCCCGCGAA
>DATACF010000613.1:0-2888 GCA_036259235.1 Longimicrobium sp.
CGCATCCCCACCCCGAGGAAGAGGAGGGCGGCGAGGACGAGGACGAAGACGCCGAGGACGGGGAGTTCGCGCTTGAGGAAGGCGCCGGAGCCGGCCTCGACCTGGGCGGCGAGGCCGCGCATCACCTCGTTTCCCGGCGAGAGGCGGCGGAACCGGGTGTAGAGGACGGCGGCGGCGGCGAAGCCCAGGAGCCCCAGGGGCCACAGCCAGCCGGTGAGGTCGATCAGCGTCACGGGGAAGGCCTCGGAGGTTGGGGTGGAGCGGCGTTCCGGCGGGTGGAGCGAGTCCTCGGTCTGTCCTCTCTATATCCAGGCGGCGACGGCGTCACCCGTTGCAGCGGCTCATCGCCATCTCGACCCCCTCGTCCATCCAGAGGCGGACGCACCCCACGAGGTCGGGGAAGCGGGCCTCGATGGCTTCGCGGTCGGCGCGCGAGGGCGGGGCCAGGACCCAGTCGGCGAGGTCGGCGCCGGGGGGCTTCGCGCCCACCCCGATGCGGAGGCGCGGGTAGTCGCGCGTCCCCAGCGCCTGCTCGACCGACTTGAGCCCGTTGTGGCCGCCCGCGCTCCCCGAGGGGCGGAAGCGGATGACGCCGGGGTCGAGCGCCACGTCGTCGACGACGACCAGGAGGTCCTTCGTGACGTCGACCGCCTTCATCCGCGCGATGGGGAGGAGGGCGGAGCCGCTCCGGTTCATGTAGGTGAGCGGCTTGAGGAGCCGCACGGCGTGCGGCTCCACCCGGCCGGTGACCACCGCCGCGCTCTTGTCGGCGCGGAAGCGGCCGAAGCCCCACGCCTCGGCGAGGGCGTCGAGGAGCCACCACCCCACGTTGTGCCGGGTGAGGGCGTACTCGCGCCCGGGGTTCCCCAGCCCCACGATGACCTTGAGCCCGGCCACGTCCGCGTCCGTCTCCAGTGGTTGCGAAGAAAGAAGCGCCCGCAGCCGGGCCGCCAGGCCGCCGATCTACTCCTCCTCGCCGCGCCGGTCGCGGACCAGCTCGGGCTCGGCCGTCGCGCCGGCCTCGGTGCCCTCGTCGGACGTCTTGGGCGCGAGGACGCTGGCCACCGGGAGGTCGCCGTCGGTGAGGATCGTCACCCCGGGGATGGAGAGGTCGCGGACGCGCACCGACTCGCCGATGTGGAGCCCCGAGACGTCGGCGTCGGCCGCGTCCGGGATGTCGCCGGGGAGGCACTCGACCTCGACCTCGTAGAGGACGTGGTCGAGGACGCCGCCGTCGTCGCGGACGCCCACGGGGGTCCCCAGGAGGCGCACCGGGAGCTGGAGCCTGAGCGTCTCGCCCGCGTGCACCTGGAGGAAGTCGACGTGGAGGACCTGGGGGCGGTACGGGTGCCGCTGGATCTCGCGGATGAGGACGTCGGTGCGGCGCCCGTCGATGTCGAGGCCGATCAGGGTGTTCTCGGCGGAGATCCCGTGGAGGAGGAGCTCCAGCTCGTGCGCGTCGAGGGAGAGCGACTCGGTCCGGTCGCCGTGCCCGTAGAGGACGGCGGGGATGCGGCCGGTGCCGCGGAGCTTGCGCGCGGCGCCCTTCCCGCCCTGGTCGCGGCGCGAGGCTTTGAGGGTGGCGTTGGCCATGGATCGTATCTCCTGCTCGGGTCCGGAAGAAGAAGCCCGGCGGCGCCGTGGGGCGGCGCCGGGCGCGTGTCACGCGTCAGACGGCTTCGAAGAGCGAGCTCACCGACTCGTTGAAGTGCGTGTACCGCACCGCGCGGGCCAGCAGGTCGGCCACCGAGAGCACCGTGAGGTTGGGGAAGCGCTTCTCGGGGGGGACGGGGACGGTGTCGGTGACGACGATCTCCTTGAAGGGCGCGGCGGCCAGCCGCTCGACCGCGGGCCCGGAGAGGAGGGCGTGGGTGGCGCAGGCGTAGACGTCGCGCGCGCCCCGCTCCTTGAGCGCCCGCGCGGCCTCGGCCATGGTCCCGGCGGTGTCGATCATGTCGTCGGAGAGGAGGCAGTCCTTCCCCTCGACGTCGCCGATGACGTGCATGACCTCGGAGACGTTGGCGGTGGGGCGCCGCTTGTCGATGATCCCCATGGTGGCGTCGAGGCGCTTGGCGAAGCCGCGCGCCATCTTGGCGCTCCCCACGTCGGGGGAGATGACGACCAGGTTGTCGAGGTGCTTCTCGCGGAAGTAGCCGGTGAAGACCGGGGCCGCGTAGAGGTGGTCGACGGGGATGTCGAAGAAGCCCTG
This sequence comes from Longimicrobium sp., assembly GCA_036259235.1. GTDB lineage: Bacteria > Gemmatimonadota > Gemmatimonadetes > Longimicrobiales > Longimicrobiaceae > Longimicrobium. Next base: position 2,210 of record DATACF010000613.1, read on the forward strand.
GAGCTGGTGCTGGTGGAAGTCGACGCTGAGGACCCGGTCGGCGCCGGCGGTGGTGATGAGGTTGGCGACGAGCTTGGCGCCGATGGCGACGCGGGGCTGGTCCTTGCGGTCCTGCCGGGCGTAGCCGAAGTAGGGGACGACGGCGGTGACGCGGGCGGCGGAGGCCCGCTTGGCCGCGTCGATCAGGAGGAGGAGCTCCATGATGTTGTCGGCGGGCGGGACGGTGCTCTGGACGATGTAGAGGTCGCGGCCGCGGACGTTCTCGTCGATCTTGACGAAGATCTCGCCGTCGGCGAAGCGCTTGATCGTCACTTCGCCCAGGGGGATGCCGAGGCCCTGCGCGACGTCGGCGGCGAGCGGCCCGTTGGCCGTGCCGGCGAGCATCATCAGGTTGCCTTCGGAAATCTCGTCGGGTTTCACGATGGCTTTCGTTGTGTTTTTCAGGGGGGTGGACGGGCGCGGTAGAATAGACCCCCCGCCCCCGGGCGTCAAGCCGAAATGCACACCCTCGGATCCCCACGCGAAGGCAGGCCACGCAAGGATCTCTCACAGGGGGCACAGGGGACACGGGGGGAACTTCGACCCCGCGCCGCGATCCCCCGTGCCCCCTGTGTCCCCTGTGAGAGCCATGCCGTCTGGAGGGGTAGCGAAGCGAAAGGGCCCGGCGCGAACGCCGGGC
>DATACF010000614.1:0-3243 GCA_036259235.1 Longimicrobium sp.
GACTCTGCTTCGAAGCAGAGTCAGCAGAGAACCCCTCTGCTGACTCTGCTCCTCTGCGTGAGACCCGCCGTTTCCAGAACGAAAAGCCGCGCCGGTCACCCCGCGCCGGACTCCGTCAGGAAGGCCTCGAAGAGCCGCACCGTCCACTCCACGTCGGCGGGGTCGATGGCCTCGAAGGGGGAGTGCGAGTAGCGGATCGGCGGCGCCACCAGGAGCGTCTCCATCCCCTGGCGGACCAGGTGCGCGCCGTCGGACGAGTAGTGGTAGAGGACGGCGTCCTGCACGGGGATGCCGCGCCGCGCGGCCAGCGCCCGCATCTCGGCGATCAGCCGGCGCGAGTAGTGGACCGACGAGTCGCGGTGCACCAGCGCGGGGCCGCCCCCCAGCCGCACGGGGACGTGCGAGGCCGAGACGGTGGGGATGTCGCCCGCCAGCCCGTTGTCGATGATGAACCCCATCTCGAACGCCCGCCCGTCGCGCGCCAGCGACGAGGCTCCCACCATCCCGATCTCCTCCTGGACGGTGAGCGCCAGCGTCACGTCGTAGCGCGCCTTCGCGCCCTGGAGCCGGTGCGCCAGCTCCACCAGGACGGCCACCCCCAGCCGGTCGTCCATCGCCTTCCCCACCAGGAGGCGCCCCAGGCGGCGGATCTCGGGGTCCCACACCATCCGCGTCCCCACCCGGATCCCCCGCTCGGCGCACTCGGCGGCGGTGAGGCCCACGTCGACGAAGATGTCGTCCCAGGTCAGCCGCGTCCGGTCCTTCTGCTCGGGGGTCAGCGCGTGCCCCGTCGTCGCCGCCACCACCCCAGGGAGGGGCCCGCCGTCCGCGAGGATCTTCAGCGGCGAGCCGATGAAGTAGGGGAAGGAGAACTGGTCGCGCTCACCCGGGAGGACGCGGAGGAAGCCGTCCGGGGACACCGAGCGGACGATCAGCGAGAGCTCGTCGGCGTGTGCGGCCAGAAGGACGCGGGGGCCGGGGCCGGGGATGCGGAGGAAGAGGTTCCCCACCGGGGTCTGCGTCACCTCGCCGCGCCCCTCCCACTCGCCCCGCACCCACGCCGTCACCTCGTCCTCCTGCCCCGTGGGGCCGGGGATTCCCGAGAGGGTGCGGAGGAGCTCCTCCACGTCGCGGGGGGCGGGGCGCGCCGCCGCGGGGACCTCCAGGGCGCGGGGGGCCTCGCCCCCGCCGGAGGCGGCGCCGTGCCCGGCCGCGCCGTCGCGCGGCAGCTCCCTCTGCCTGAAATCGGTCATCTCGGTGCTCCGTCCTCCGGGTCCGCGCGGCCGTCCACGCGGCCGATCCCCTGCGCCAGGTAGGTGCGGGAGAGCTCCACGTAGTGTGCGGCGCTGGTGCTCACCCAGCGCAGCGATTCGCCCTCCAGCTCCTTCTTCACCTTCGCCGGCGTCCCCGCCGCCATGCACCGCGGCGGGACCTCGGCGCCGTCGCCCACCGTCGCCCCCGCCGCCACCAGCGCCTGTTCTCCCACGGTGGCGCCCTGCAGGACCACCGCGTTCATCCCGATCAGCGCCCCGTCGCCCACCGTGCAGCTCTCCAGGATCGCCCCGTGCCCCACGGTGACGCCGGCGCCGATGATCGTCGGCCCCCGCGCGCTCACGTGGAGGACGACGTTGTCCTGGATGGAGGTGCGCGGGCCCACCCGGATCTCGTGCTCCATCTCGTCGCCGCGGATGACCGCCCCGAACCAGACGCTCGCCTCCGCCTCGACGGTCACGTTGCCGATGACCGTGGCCGTGGGCGCCACGAAGGCGGTGGGGTGGATCCGGGGGCGGACCCCGTTGAAGGGGAGGATCGTCGCCACCCTCACCCCTCCGCCAGGATCGCCGCCAGCCGCGCGGCGTCGAGGTTGCTCCCGGTGAGGACGACCGCCGCGGGCCCCTCGACCCGCGCCGCCCCCTCCAGGAGCGCCGCCACCGCCACCGCCGCCGACCCTTCCGCCACGATCCCCTCCTCCACGTAGAGCCAGCGGATGGCGCGCCGAACGGCGCCCTCGTCCACCAGCACGATCTCGTCCACCGTCCGCCGCGCCAGCGCGAGGCTGGGCGCGTCCGTCTCCCCCGAGAGCCCCTCGCAGAGGGTGGGGCCCTGCGGCGGGCAGACCAGCCGCCCGGCGGCCAGCGAGGCGTGCATCGCCGCCGTCTCCGTGCTCTGCGCTCCCACCATCCGCGCGCCGCCGCCCAGCGCGCGCGCGAGGAGGCCGATCCCGTTGACCAGCCCGCCGCCGCCCACCGGGCAGAGCACCGTCCGCACGTCCGGCAGCTCCTCGAAGAGCTCCAGCCCCACCGTCCCCTGCCCGGCCACCGTCTGCGGGTCGCTGTAGGCGTGGACGAAGAAGGCCCCCGTCCGCGCCGCCTCGGCCTCGGCCGCGTGGTGCGCGTCGTCGTAGCCGCCCGGCACCAGGCGGAGCTCCGCCCCCTCGCGGGCGATCCGCCGCCGCTTGGTCTCCGGCGCGTCCTCGGGGACGTAGACCACCGCCCGCGTCCCGTGGAGGCGCGACGCGAGCGCCACGCCCAGCCCGTGGTTCCCCGCCGAGGCCGTCACCACGCCGCGGGCGCGCACCGCCTCCGGGAGGGTCGCGATCCGGTTGTACGCGCCGCGGAGCTTGAACGATCCCGTCCGCTGCATCCCCTCCAGCTTGAGGAAGACGTCCGTCCCCGCGATTTCGGACAGCGCGGCCGAGCGCTCCAGCGGGGTGCGGCGCGCCACCCCCTCCAGCCGGCGGGCCGCGGCGAGGACGTCGGCGGGGGTCGGGAAGGCGAAGGCCCCCGCGTCGGGCGGGAGCGCCACGGGCCCGGAGTGCGGCGGGGTCGTCACGTCGCGGAATGGATCGTGCGGGCGCGTGCGCGCCTCCCGTCAGGGGAGGGCGAACGGCGACGTCCGCTCGACCGGGTGGGTGGAGGACGCCAGCCGGGCGACCGCCGTGAGCGCGCGCCCCCGGAGGGCGGCGGGGGCGCTCCACGTCTCGGCCCAGGTGCGCGTCTCGCCGGGGGCCAGCGTCTCCTCGCGGACGGCCTGGGTGAAGCCCCGCCCGGCCGACCACCGCCAGAGCTCGCGGTTCTCCTCGCGCACCGCGAAGTCGTACGTCTGCCCGGTGGGGAAGACCAGCGCCAGCGGCGCGCCGGAGACGTTGGTCACCCGGAGGACGAGGCGCGCCCCCTCGGCCGAGGCCTCCACCTGGAGCGACGAGGCCAGCGCCTCCGGCGCCGCGGCGTCGCCGCCCGAGCG
>DATACF010000615.1:0-2073 GCA_036259235.1 Longimicrobium sp.
GCGGCCAGCCGGCCGCGCGCGCTCCGTCTTTCGTCGCTGGTGGGACTACCCGTCGGTGCGCGGCCCGGGAGGGGTGGGAGCGACGACGATGGTGGCGCGGCCGAGCTGGCTCTCGGACCAGGCGAGGATCTCGATGGTGCCGGCGTGGTGGGCGGTGACCACGCCCGCGGCGTCGACGGTGGCCACGGAGGTGCCCCCGCCCGCCCAGCCGATCTCGCGGCCGGCGAGGACGTTTCCGTCCGCGTCGCGGAGGGTGGCCTCGAGCTTGGCCGTCTGGCCGGGGACGAGGAGGACGCGCCCGGGGGTGACCTCCACCGTGGCCACCGGGGGCCGCGGCGGGACGACGGTGATCCGACCCTCGGCGCGGAACCCCTCGACCAGGGCGACGACCGTCACCGTGCCGGGGCGGAGCGCCGTCAGCATGCCCTCGGCGTCGATGTGGGCGACGGCGGGGTCGCTGCTGGTCCAGGTGACGGCGCGGCCCTGGATGATCCGGCCGCCGGTGGTGCGGAGAAGCGCCACCATGGGGAGGACGTCCCCCTGCGGGAGGGTCGTCTCCGCGGGCCGGACCCGGGCCGAGACGAGGGCGATGGCCGGGGTGGTCGACGGCGGCCCCAGCGGCGCGGAAGCGGTCGGCGGATCGCCGCAGGCGGCGGTGAGCGCGAGGGCGGCGAAGAGCGCGGCGGAGCGGGCGAGGGCGTGGCGGAGGCGCATGGGAGTGTCTCTCTGATCCATCGTGGGGCGGCGATCGTGAGCGCCGGGACAGGAGGTCGTCTCCGGCGGCCCGTCCCCCAGGGCAAGAGCGGCTCCCGCCACGGCCCGGAACGCGAAGCGATTCGTGCCCAACGCCTTAGCCCGAACCGGGCGAGACCTCGCCGCCGCCGCGCTGTCCACGCGAGGAGACAGCGGAATCGGAGAGCGGGAGGACGCCCCACGAAAACGGCCGCCCCGGGCGAAGGGGCGGCCAAAGTGCCGTTCAGCGCAGTCGCATGAGGGATGCGGGCCCGAAGGGCGGAGACCCAGGCGGAGGGGAATGCGAAGGGGATCGTAACCCGATGAGATGCGGCGGCCGCCGTGGAGTCCGCCAGGGTCTCCGCGCCGTTGGAAACGGTAGTATCGTTTCCTACGGCGCCCGCAGCCCGGCCCGGAGCGCAGCGGAGGGACATGCCCAACGACGCAGTTCGCGGTTCCGAGTGCCCAGTGCCCAGGTAAAGCCCGGCCGGAGCGCGAAGACCGACGGCTACTCGCCTCCCTCCGAAGCCCGCTTCCGCAGAGCGACGACCCACGCCGGCACCTCGGCGCCGTGCTCGCGGTGCAGCCGCTCGATCTCGTCCAGCAGCCGCCCCAGCGCCGCCGCCCGCTCCCCGGGCGGGAACGCCTCCAGGAGCCGCAGGAGCGCGGCCTCGTGCACCTCGCCCGGGATGGCGTCGCCCGGCATTCGGCAGCGGGAACAGGGTCGAAGGATGAAAGGCGGCGGGGCGTCCGTTCGTTCCACTTCGGCCCCGCGGACGGAAGTGTACGGAGGGAACGCCGGTTCCGACAGGGCGCCGCGCCGGCAGGAACGCGCCCGCCCCCTTGTGCGGAGCGTCCGGGCGGGATAGTCTGTCCAGTGTAACTACGCGACATTTATACAGTTTGAACACCGGCGGCGACCGCGCCGGTGGCTCCCGGGGGCCGTTTGACGGCGCCCGGTAATCGCGCGTCCCTCGACGCCATCCGCGACGCCGCCCGGCTGGCCGTGGAGGCGACGTCGCTGCGGGCCGTGGCGCGCGCGGTGGGGATGAGCCCCATGGGGCTGCGCCACTTCCTCGACGGCCGCCGCCCGTACAGCGCCACCTTCCGCAAGCTGACGGCCTGGTACGTGACCCACGCCGCCGCCCGCCACGAGCACTCGGAGGGCTCGGCGCGGGCGGCGCTGGCCCTCCTCCTGGACGGCGTCCCCGAGGGGCGGCGCGAGGCGGCGGCGGCGGAGCTCCTGGAGACGCTGGAGCGGCTCCACCGCGAGAGCGGGCTGGGCCCGCCCGGGTGGCTGGCGCGGCTGCGCGGCGGGGGAGAATGAAGGCGGGGCGCGCC
>DATACF010000616.1:0-2629 GCA_036259235.1 Longimicrobium sp.
CCCCCCCGTCCGGCGTCCGGGCGGGCCCGTTCAGCAGAGGTTGGTCGAACAGGTCAGGCGGGTGTTGCACCCCGGGACGCAGCCGGGATAGGCGGAGAGGTCCTCGCGCCCCTTCACGGTCCCCGACTGCCCGTCCGAGTCGCCGGCCTCGAACGTCGTCACCTTCAGGCTGTTCAGGTCGAGCGTGAGCTTGCGGTCCATGGCTCCTCCAGGGAAGAAAGGAAGATGCGCCGCCCGCCGGCCGGCGGGAGAGTCGGCGACAGATGATAAACACGCGGACGGGACGGCGCAATACACTCGATAAGTGGGTGTATTCCGCCTGAGTTCTATTAATTTTGACCTGATTGGGTGGATTGGATGTCGGCGCGGCGCCCCTCGCGCGCTCACGCCCTCCCGCGCGATCGTTTTCGCCCGTGGCGGCCCCCCGGCCCGATCCGTTATCTTTCGAGCGTCCCAAATCGCCGGCGAAAACACTCGCAGGACAGGTCTGCCGTGATCCCCGAATACGGGCTGGACATAGACGCCGGGCTCGCCGAGACCGCCGCCAAGGTGGCGCGCGGCGACCGCATCTCCATCGACGACGCGCACTTCCTCTGGACCCACGCCTCCGACGAGGACCTCAAGTCGCTGGCCGGGATGGTCCGCGCGCGCTGGCACGATCCGAAGCGCGCCACCTACATGGTGATGCGCATCATCAACTACACCAACGTCTGCGTGGCGCAGTGCGACTACTGCGCCTTCTACGTCCTCCCCAACCAGGAGGGGGGGTACGTCCTCACCCGCGAGGACGTCTTCGCCAAGATCGACGAGCTCCTCTCGCTCGGCGGCGACCTGGTGGGGTTCAACGGCGGCTTCAACCCCAAGCTCCCCCTCCACTACTACGCCGACCTCTTCGCGGCGGTGCGCGAGCGGTACGGCGACGCGGTGGAGTTCTACGCGCTCACCATCGCCGAGTTCATGTTCCTGGCCGACCGCGCCGGGCTGAGCCACCACGAGGCGGCGGCGCGGCTCCGCGACGCGGGGGTGCACTGGATCACCGGCGGCGGCTCGGAGATCCTCACCGAGGACTTCCGGAAGCGCCACGCCAAGTTCAAGTACACGGTCGCCGAGTACTTCGAGGCGCAGCGGGCGGTCGTCGAGAGCGGGATGCGGACGACGGCCACCATGGTCATCGGCTTCGACGAGACGCTGGAGGAGCGGCTGGAGCACCTCCAGCGCACCCGCGACTTCCAGGACGCCGCGCTCCGCGACGGGCTCACCGGGCTCTTCTCCTTCCTCTGCTGGACGTACAAGCCGTACGGCACGGCGTTCGGCGGGCGCGAGATCACCCCGCGCGAGTACTGGCGGCACATGGCGCTCTCGCGGATCTTCCTCGACAACGTCAAGCACTTCCGCACCTCCGTCCTCACCCAGAACGAGGAGGCGTTCCGCGCCCTGGAGTTCGGCGCCGACGACTTCGACCTCCCGCTGGAGGACGAGGTGACGCAGAAGGCGGGGGCGAAGATCGACCTCGACCTCGAGCGGCTCCTCGCCGTCCCGCGCGCGCTGGGGTACGAGGTGGAGTACCGCCACGCCGAGCGCCCGCCCGCGCTCGCCGCCGCGTCGTGAGCCGCTTCATCCGTCCGACGTTTCGCTGAACCGCCCAACGCAGTCCATCGCTTGAAGCTCAAGGACATCCTCCTGGACCTGTTCGGCTCCCACGAGCCGGACGGGCCCGGGCCCGAGCCGATCCCCGCCGCGCCCGCCCCCGCCGCCGGGCCGAAGGCGCCGTCGCCCGCGCCGCCGAAGCCCGCCGCCGCGCCCGCTCCGGCCGTCTCCGACCCGCGGGGGCGCGACGAGGCGGCGGTGCTCGCCTTCGTCCGCCGCCACGGGGGCGAGTACCGGCGCGTCGTCTTCACCCGCAACCGGCGGATCATGGCGTCGGTGGGGAAGGACCGCGGCGTTCTCCGGCTGAACGCGGCCTTCGCCTCGGCGAGCGACGAGGTGCTGGCCGCGGTGGCCGTCCTCTTCTCCCCCTCGCGGGGGAAGCGGAAGGAGGCGGCGAAGGAGACGGTGCGCCGCTTCATCGACGCCCTCCCGGCTCCGCCCCCGGCCGAGCGCCGCGTCCGGAGGCGGACGACGAGCCCGGCCGACCGGCCGCTCGTCGAGCGCCTCCAGGCCGAGTTCGACGCGACCAACCAGACGCACTTCGGGGGCACGCTCCCGCGCGTCCCCATCCACCTGAGCCGGAAGATGCGGCGGCGCAACGGCCACTTCGCCTCGCAGCCGCTGGAGATCGTCATCTCGCACCGCCTCTGCACGCACGGGCACCCGGGCGAGGCCGAGCACACCGTGCGGCACGAGATGATCCATTTGTGGCAGTACATGACCGGGGCGCCGGTCGACCACGGGCCCGCGTTCCGGCGGATGGCGAAGAAGCTCGACGTGCACCCGCGGGCGACGCGGCCGGTGCGGTGGAAGGGGCGGTAGGGGCGGCCGGGGCGGGCTTCTTCGCGGGGACGGGCTTTTACGGCGGATCTGGGCGTGTCCCTCCGCTGCGCTCCGGGCCGGGCTGCGGGCCGCGTAGGAAACGATACTACCGTTTCCAACGCGGCGAAGCCCCTGGCGATTCCATGGCGGCCGCGATTCC
>DATACF010000617.1:0-17359 GCA_036259235.1 Longimicrobium sp.
AACCGTGGACGCTCCCGAGGAATCTAGCCGGTGGCCGCCGCGAGGCTGGATTCGAGCAGGGGAGCGGGCCTCGCGGCTCGCGGAGTAGATTCCTCGGGCGCCGCCGGGATCCGGAGCGGGACGGGGTTCATCGCAGCGGCGCCGCTCGGAATGACAGGCGGGCGAGAGGGCGAGAAAACGAATGATGAAGGAGCGGACGACGTGAAGGGACGGAAGGCGGCTGGAGTCCTGGGTGCCATGGCCCTCTTCGCGGGGACGGCGTCGGCGCGGCCGGCGCCTGCGGCGCCCGCGGAGTGGAGCTGGGAAGGCCGGTACGCGGGCGAGATCCGCGTGGCCTCGGTGGCGCGCGTCCCGGTGGTGGGGTCGGAGCGCAGCATCACCCGCTCGCTCCTCCTGGTCGACGTGGAGCGCTCCGGCGACCGGCTGGTCCACCGCCAGCGCGTCTGCGACGTGGGCATCCGGAGCTCGCGGGTGCGGATGACCGTCCCCGACGCCTTCGTGGGGTCGCTCCGTCCCAAGACGTACACGGCCTCCCTCGCGGGCCCCGCCGACGCCCGGCGCTTCACCGCCGACCTGGGCGAGGAGGCGCTGGGGTACGACCCCGCCGTCACCGGCGGCGCCCTCCCCAAGGACCGGAGCGCCCCCGGCGTGGTCGACAGCGACGGCGACGGCGAGCCCGGCGCCACGGTCATCGGCCACTTTCCCCTCTTCGGCCGCGTCCGCCTCTACGTCGCCCAGCGCTCGCACCTCGTCCTCCACGGCCGCCAGACGGGCCCCGACCGGATCGAGGGCGGGCTCGACATCGTCACGCTGGAATCGCGCACCCTGGGCGCCAGCAACGGGATCTTCGGCCGCTCCCTGGAGGTGCGCCCCGACGACGCCGCCAGCGGCTTCACCCTGGTCCGCACCGCCGCCCGCGACTGCGACGACCTCCGCCGCCAGGCCGCCGCCCTCTTCCCCGCCGGGGGCTGGGGAAGCCGGAGCTAAGCAGTAGTCCTGAGTCCTGAGTCCCAAGTCCTGAGTGGTCGGATCGACATCTTCTGTGCAGTTCAACACTTAGGACTCAGGACTCAGGACTCAGGACTCAGTCGACGCACGAATACGGGATCAGGGAGGGGAAGAGGGGATGAATCTGCACGTGCTCGAAGCGGTCCAGACGATTCCGACGACGCTGGCGGAGGCGTGGGCGTTCTTCTCCGACGCCTCCAACCTGGCCGTGATCACCCCGCCGTCGCTGGGCTTCGAAGTCACCTCGAAGCTCCCGCCCGAGATGTACGCGGGGATGATCGTCACCTACCGCATCCGCCCCCTCTTCGGCGTCCCCGTGCGGTGGGTCACCGAGATCACCCACGTCGACGCGCCGCACCGCTTCGTCGACGAGCAGCGCTTCGGGCCGTACCGCTTCTGGCACCACCAGCACCACTTCCGCGAGGTCCCCGGCGGCGTCGAGGCGCGCGACATCGTGCACTACGCCCTCCCCGCGGGGGCGGGCGCGGCCCGGCGCTGGCTGGTGGGCCCCCGCCTCGACGAGATCTTCGCCTACCGGCGCGAGGTGCTGGAGCGCACCTTCGGGCCCTGGACCGGCTGAGCCCCAGGACGATGGACGCGCTTCACCCCGCCGGCCACCCGCCGGACGCCTCCCCCGCCCCCGGCCCTCCCGGGCGCCCGCAGCCGCACCGCATCCTCATGCGCGGGGCGGCCGTCTGCGGCGTCCTCTCCCTCCTGGTGATCGCCGCCGAGCTGGGGCCCGCGAGCTTCGCCCTGGGGATGGCGCTCGCCGTCGTCCCCGTCCCGGTGTACGTGGCGCTCGCCCTCTGGCTCGACCGCTTCGAGCCCGAGCCGGCGCTGACGCTGGCGCAGACCTTCGTGTGGGGCGCCACGGTGGCCGTCTTCCTCTCGCTCCTCTTCAACACCTTCGCCGACGCCGTCACCGCCGGGGTCCTGGGCCCCGAGGCGGCCGAGGTCTTCGGGTCGGTGGTGATGGCGCCGGTCATCGAGGAGCTGGCCAAGGGGCTCGCCCTCCTCTTCCTCTACAGCGAGCTCCACGACGAGTTCGACGGCGTCGTCGACGGCGTGGTGTACGCGGCCATGGTGGGGCTGGGCTTCGCCATGATCGAGAACGTGCAGTACTACGGCGCCGCCTTCGAGGAGGGGGTCGAGAGCCCGACGCTCACCTTCGTCGTCCGCGGGATCGCGGCGCCCTTCGCGCACCCGCTCTTCACCAGCATGTACGGGATCGGGCTGGGGTGGGTGCGCGAGAACCACGGCCGGGTGAGCCGCGCGCTGGCCCCCACGCTGGGGCTGGCCGCGGCGGTGGTGCTCCACTCGCTCTGGAACCTCTCGGCGTCGTTCACCGACTGGTTCACGCTCCTCTACGGGGCCATCATGGTCCCGGCGTTCCTGGGGGTCATCGCGCTCATCCACCTCTCGCTCAAGCGCGAGGGGCGGATCCTCCGCGAGCACCTCGCCAGCCTCGTCGACGACGGGGTGATCGACGCCGCCGAGCTCGACTGCCTCTGCGGCGTCCGGCGCCGCCTCCGGGCCTCGCTCAGGGCCTGGCGCCAGGGCGGGGTGGCGCGCTGGCGCGAGCGCCGCGAGATGCACCGGATCGCCAGCGAGCTCGCCTTCCACCGCTGGCGCGTCCTCCGCGGCATCACCCTGGGCCCCGACGGCGACGCCCGCCGCGAGGCCGAGTACCTCCACCGCCTCCGCCAGCTCTGCCGGGGGCGGGAGATGTAGGGCGGCGCTCCGTTCGGCCGCGCACCGGAAATCGCACACGCACCTCGAGGACCCCATGCACCTGCAGCCGATCGAGCGCCCCCGCGGTCTCCTGATGCGCATCGCTTATCGCGTCTCGCGGCGGCGCTTCGGGAAGGTGATCGCGCCGTTCAAGGTGATCTACGCCCGCAAGCCGCGCTTCCTGGTGATCGCCGGGCAGATCCAGGGGGCGATGGAGTCGCTCTCCCTCGACCCCGCGCTCCGCCTCCTGGTGCAGGTGCAGGCCGCGCGGATGAACGGGTGCGTCTTCTGCGAGGACATGGCGCTGGCGCAGGCCGCGCAGCGGAAGGTGGGGATCGACCGCTTCCGCGCCCTCGACGAGTTCCGCACCAGCCCCCTCTTCACCCCCCGAGAGCGCGCCGCCCTCGCCTTCGCCGAGGAGGCCACGCGCGACCGGCACGTGAGCGACGCGACGTGGGCCGAGGTGCGGGCCCACTTCACCGACGAGGAGATCGTGGAGCTCACCTGGGTGAACGCGGCCGAGAACTACTTCAACCTCCAGGCGCACGTCCTCGGCCTCGGCTCCGACGAGCTCCTCGCCCGCGCCACCGCGCCGTGACGGGCGCGCACCCCCTCCTCCGCCACCTCCTGGCGACGGCGGCGTACCGGACGCAGAAGGCGCTGCGGGGCGCGCCGCCGGGGTTCGGCGACTTCCAGGCGGCCGCGGGCGCGCGCACCCCGCGCGAGCTCGTCCACCACATGAGCACCGTCCTCGCCTGGGCGGTGGCGGCGCTCCGCGGCGAGGCGCCCGCCCCGCCCGAGCCGGCGACGGACCTGGGGTCTGAGGTCGAGCGCTTCCACGTCACCCTCCAGCGCCTCGCCGACCTCTTCCAGGGCGGGCTCCCCAAGCGCGACGACACCGCCGCGCGCCTCCTCCAGGGCCCGCTCGCCGACGTGCTGACCCACGTGGGGCAGCTGGCGCTCCTCCGGCGGCTGGCCGGCGCCCCCGTCCCCGGCGAGAGCTTCTTCGCGGCGGAGATCGACGCCGAGAACGTCGGACCGGACCAGCCCCTCCCCGCCGAGCCCCTCCGGTAGCCGATGCCCACGGACGAGCTCTTCCGCGCCCCCTTCATCGCCATCGGCCTCGACGCCGCCGAGGGGTGGCTGCACGTCGAGTGGGAGGGATACCAGACGGTCGGCACCGTGCAGCAGGGGTGCGAGCGGGTGCTGGCGCTCCTCGCCCAGCACGGCGTCGCGAAGGTGCTCAACGACAACACGGAGGTCCTCGGCGGGTGGAGCGAGGCCGCGGAGTGGCTGGTCGACGACTGGTATCCCCGCATGCGCGCCGCGGGCCTGCGGTGCTTCGCCTGGGTCTACAGCCCCAGCCGCCTCTCCCAGCTCTCCGCCGACGAGACGATGGCCCGCCTCGGCGAAGCGTCCGGCGTGCAGGTCTTCGCCTACGCCGACGAAGCCCGCCGCTGGCTGCGGAGCTGCGCGTGACCGCCCACGCGGGGCTTGGCAAGCCCGTCCACTCGCGCTATTTTCGCGTATCTTCCTCTCGCCGCCGGGGTTAAGCCGGCAACGGCGCCGTTTTTCCCAATCATCGCCCGCGGTCCGATGCCCCGAACGCCGACCCACGCGTCCCGGCTCTCGCTCGTATTGCTCCTGGCGGCGCTGGCCGCCTGCGCCGGGCCGCCGCGCCCCGAGCAGCCGGCCCCCGCGCCGGAGCCGCCGCCGCTCCCGGAGCTCCCCGCCCCCGAGCCCGACGGGCTGGGCGAGGGCTTCGCGATCGATGGCGACACCCGCCCCGCGCGCACCGCGGCGGCCGCGCTGCTGGGCGGGGCCAGCTACGACCTCCCGGTCGAGGCCAACCGCTGGGTCGAGATGGAGCTCGACTTCCTCGTCAACCAGCGCCACGCCGTCATCGGCCGGTGGCTGGAGCGCGCCGACCGCTACGACGAGTGGGTCCGCGACGTCTTCGCCGGCTACGGCCTCCCGCGCGACCTCCACCACCTGGCCATGGTCGAGAGCGGGTACCAGGCCACCGTGCGGAGCCACGCGGGCGCCGTGGGGATGTGGCAGTTCATGCCCGCCACCGGGCGGGGGATGGGGCTGCGGATCGACGACACGGTCGACGAGCGAATGGACCCCGTGCGCTCCACCCACGCCGCCGCGCGCCACCTGGCCCAGCTCCACCGCGCCTTCCGGGGCGACTGGCCGCTGGCCGTGGCCGCCTACAACGCGGGCGCCGGGCGGATCAGCCGCGGGCTCGGCCGCTACGGCGTCACCAATTTCTGGGACCTCTCCGAGCGCGGCGACCTGGCGCAGGAGACGCGGCACTACGTCCCGCGCCTCTACGCCGTCGCCATCATCGCCAAGGACCCGCAGCGCTTCGGCTACCCCGCGCCCTCGGGGGTGGTGCGGCGCTTCCAGTACGACAGCGTCCGCGTCGACGTCCCCACGCCGCTCACCGAGCTGGCGAAGCTGGGGAACTATCCCGTCGGCGAGCTGGTGAGCCTCAACCCGCACCTCTACCGCGGCGTCGCCCCCGCCAACTACTGGGTGTGGGCCCCCCACGGCTCCGGCGCGGCGCTCCAGACGGCGTACGACGGCTCCGACTTCCGCCGCCGGGGCGGGCTGGCCTTCTACACCCTCCGCCGCGGCGAAAGCCTGGCCTCCATCGTGGAAGCCTCCGGCCTCACCCCCGACCAGGTGCGCTCGTACAACCTCAGCACCAACGTCGACCGCCTGGGCCGCGGCGAGCGCGTCCGCCTCCCCGCCGACGCCGTCCGCCTCCTGAGCGCCCGCCCCGCCGAGCGCCTCGCCTCGCGCGACGAGAGCGGGGAGCGTGACGAAGCGCGCCGCGCGTCGTCCTCCCGCGCCACCGGGACGCGCGCCTCCCGCCGTTCCTCCTCCTCCTCCTCCTCCTCCTCCTCCTCCGAGTCGTCGTCCGACGATTCGTCCGAGCGCCGGGGCACCCGCGCCGCCGCCCGCGACGCGAGCGACGACTCGTCCCGCCGCCCGGGCGAGGGTGAAGCGCGCCGCCGCTCGTCGAGCGAAGAGGGCGAGTCGTCCACCCGCCGCTCGTCCTCGTCCTCTTCTTCGTCGTCGTCCTCGCGCTCCACCCGCGCGGCCGAGGGGCGGAAGCACACCGTGGAGGGCGGCGAGACGCTGTGGGGCCTCGCGCGGCGCTACGACGTCACCGTGGCGCAGGTCCGCGAGGCCAACGGGCTGGACGAGGACGACGCCATCCAGCCCGGCCAGGAGCTCCGCATCCCCCGCGCGCCGGCGTCCTCCGCCTCGTCCCGCACCGCCAGCGCGGCCCGCGAGCGCGAAGGCGGCGAGGGCCGGCGCCCGTCGTCCTCCTCTTCTTCCTCGACCGCTTCTTCGTCGACGACCCGCCGCGCCTCGCGGACGGCGGAGCACGTGGTGAAGAGCGGCGACACGCTGTGGAGCCTGGCGCGCACCTACGACTCCAGCGTCGAGGCCATCCGCGACGCCAACGGGATGGACGAGGGCGACGCCATCCAGCCCGGCCAGAAGCTCCGCATTCCCCGCAACACCAGCAGCGGCGGACAGCGGTAGACGGATTCGGAAGGAACCGGCACGACGAAAGGAGGGAAGCGCGCATCGCACGCCTCCCTCCTTCGCGTCGTCGGCTGATTCCGCCCGGACTTCAGCCGTTCACGGCCTCTCCCGACCCCGTTTCCGCGGACTCGTCGCCGGTGAAGGCCTCCACCTCGTTCTCGGTGAAGCCGACGATGGTGCCGTCCTCGAACTGCACCATGAAGCCGTCGCGGCCGTCCTCGTTGTTGTCGGGCCCCCAGTGGCCGATCACCTCTCCCACCTTGCCGATGTGCGGTTCCGACTGGGCATAGTACGAGCGCACCACGCGCACCCTGTGCATCGTTCGCCTCCCGAGTGAAGTCCGGTTCCGCGGCCCGTCGAACGCATAAGCCGCGCCGGGCCTCCGCCGGTCCAGGCGCCGCCGCCGCCCGGCGGGCAGATTGACGCCCGCTCGCCTCCCCGGGAGCCGACGGACGAAATCGAAGTGACGACGGAAGATACACTGCGCCCGCACCGCTTGAGCGACGAGCCGTGACGCGCCAGTGCGTGAGTGCGTGAGTGCGTTCCCACGCCGCGAGACCTCTTCGACGCGACCGGGCTTGTCTCATGCGACACACCCGGCAACGAGCAGTCCGCGAAGGCGGACTTCGCGCCGTTGTTGCCGCGACGCAGCGACTTCAGTCGCCCGCGTGCCCGGCACTAGGCACTAGGCACCAAAAGAAAACCGCCCCGGGCACCCATGCCCGGGGCGGCTCCTCACCCTCCGACGCGCCGAACCTACAGCCGGTCGCGGTCGTTCAGGTCCTTCGCGTTGCGGGCCATGTTCCGCCGCGCCTCGGCGTCGAGCCGCGCCTGCTCCGCCCGCGCCGCGTCCTGCTCGGCCGCGCCCTCCATCTGATCCAGGCGCCCCTCGCGCTCCATCTTCCGGTCGCCCAGCACGTCGCCGAGCCCTTCCTTGATCTTGCCGCCCAGGTGGGTGGCCTTGCCGGTCAGGTCGTCCGCCATCTCTCGCTCCCGGTTGAAGTTACGTCTCCCGTAGCGGGCATTTCCCGAGGGTGCAAGCCGCGTGCCCGGAAACTGTTGAAGGTGTGTCCTAAGTTGGCTCGCGATTTGCATTTGCGGCGCTCGCTATTGGGGGGCCGGCGAGAACGGGCGGCGGAGGACGGATGGGGGACGCGCGAGACGAAGCAAAGGAGCCGGAAACGTGGGAGCGGGTGTCGTCGGACGAGCTGGGGGACTTCGACATGTTCCGGGTGCGGCGCGACCGCGCCCGCTCGCCCCGCGACGGCTCCGTGCACGACTTCCACGTCGCCGTCTCCCCGGAGGGAGTGGCCGTCGTCGCGCTGACCGAGGACGGGCGGATGGTCTTCGTCGAGCAGTTCCGCCACCCCCGCCGCCGCGTCACGCTGGAGCTGCCGAGCGGGGTGATCGACGACGGCGAGGCGCCGGACGCCGCCGCCCTCCGCGAGCTGCGGGAGGAGACGGGGTACGAGGGCGAGCGC
The DNA here is from genome assembly GCA_036259235.1 of Longimicrobium sp. Taxonomy (GTDB): domain Bacteria; phylum Gemmatimonadota; class Gemmatimonadetes; order Longimicrobiales; family Longimicrobiaceae; genus Longimicrobium. The sequence goes on from DATACF010000617.1 coordinate 7,788, forward strand.
GCCGAGATCATCGGCGCCGTCGACCTCAACCCCTCGTGGCAGGTCACCCGCGTCCACCTCGCCGTCGTCCGCCGCGCGCGGCCGACCGCCGGGAAGGACGAGGACGCCGCCGAGGACACCCGGGTGCGCCTCCTCGACCCCGGGGAGGTCCGGCGGAAGGTCCTCGCCGGCGAGATCGACTCGGCCTCCGTCGTCGCCGCGCTCGCGCTCTGGGAGTGGAGCCGTGGCGGCGCCCCGGGGTAGGAGGAACGACGGGCGGGGCGCCAGATGTTTACTTGCGCGGGGCGCGCCGCGACGCTATTTCTGCGTGTTCCTCCGGGGGCGCGCACCGACACTGGAGCGATGTTCGTCTTCATCTCCCACCTCACGGTTCCCGAAGGAGACCACGAGGCGCTCGAGCGGCACTTCCGCGAGCGCTCGCGGCTGGTGGACGCCTTTCCGGGGTTCCTCTACCTCCAGCTCCTCCGGCCGCAGGCGGGCGAGGCGACGCACACCTTCCTCACCGCCTGGGAGAGCCGCGAGGCCTTCCGGCGGTACATGGGAAGCGACGAGCACGCGGTCTCCCACGGGCGCGAGCCGGGCGCTATAATGGAGCGGACCTCGGTGCGCCACGAGGCGTTCGAGGTGCTGATGGACTCGCGCGCCGAGCCGGAATGGCGCGCCTGACCCGCGGCGCGGCGGAGGGCCGGTGACCGCGGCCGAGGCGCGCCAGGCGTACCTGGAGGCCGTCGTGGCGGGGAGCCGCCGCACCGCCTTCGGCGTCGTCGACCAGGCGCTCGCCGCGGGGATCGACCTGCGAACGCTCTACCTGGAGGTCTTCCAGCCGGCGCTCGCCGAGATCGGCCGCCTCTGGCAGGAGAACCGGATCACCGTCGCCGACGAGCACCTGGCCACCGCCATCACCCAGGCGGCCATGGCCCGGCTCTACGACCGCCTCTTCGCGGTCTCGCGGGGCGAGGGGCGGCGCCTGGTGGCCGCCTGCGCCGACGTCGAGCGGCACGAGGTGGGCTTGAGGATGATCTGCGACATCCTGGAGATGGAGGGGTGGGACACCGTCTTCCTGGGGGCCGGCGTCCCCGTGGAGGACCTGGTGGGCATGGTCCGCGACCGGCGCCCCGACGTGGTGGCCCTCTCCGCCTCCATCGCCCCCCACCTCCCCCGGGTGGAGGCGGCGATCCGGGCCATCCGCGAGGGGATGAACGGAAGCACCCCGCTGATCGCCGTGGGCGGCCGTCCCTTCGTGGACGACCCCGCCCTGGCGGAGCGGGTGGGGGCCGACCTCACGGCGCGCGACGCGGCCGAGGCGGCGTGGAGGCTGAAGGAGCGTTTCCCATGAGCACGCGCATCGGTCCCGAGCTGCACCCCGCGCTGCGCGCCTTCCCGGGGGCGGTGCTGGAGCTCGCGGGCGACGGCACGGTCCTCGAATCGAACGGGCGGCTGGAGCGCGAGCTCGAGCGCGCCCTGGCCGGGCACCGCCTGGACGCCGTCCTCGACGCCGCCTCGCGCGCCAAGCTCGCCACCCTCCTCGAGCGCCGCGCCGACCTCGGCGACGCCCCCTCGCTCTGGGAGCTGATCCTGGAGGGGAAGGACACCCTCCACCCCCACGCCTTCTACCCCGTCTTCGCCGACGACGACCCCGCCGGGCGCCTCTGGCTGGTCGAGTGCCCCCGCGACCCCCGCTCCGACCTCCTCTACGAGGAGCTGGCGGCCGTCAACAGCGAGCAGGCCTCCACCCAGCGCCAGCTGGCCAAGGAGAAGGGGCGCCTGGGGCGCGCCCTCGACGAGCTGGAGCGCGAGCTCTCCGAGAACGCCAAGCTCTCGCGGGCGCTCCAGTCGCAGAACGAGGAGATGGAGGCGCAGAACGAGGAGCTCCTCGCCATGACCGAGGAGCTCCACGCCGGGCAGGAGCAGCTGATGCAGCTCAACCACCAGCTGGAGCGCCGCACCCGCGAGCTCCAGCTGGCGCTCTCGGCCCGCAACCGCTTCTACGCGGCCATGAGCCACGAGCTGCGCACCCCCATCAACGCGGTGATGGGGTACAACGACCTCCTCCTGGCCGGCGTCTACGGGGGCCTGACCGAGCAGCAGGAGCTCGCGGTGGAGCGCTCGCAGCGCGCGGCACAGCACCTGCGCGAGCTGGTCAACGACGTCCTCGACCTCTCCAAGCTGGAGGCCGGGAAGGCGTCGCTGGAGATCGAGCGGGTGCGGGTCGCGGCGCTGGCCGAGGAGCTGGCGGCGACGCTCCGCCCCATGGCCCAGGCCACCGGCGCGGAGCTGCGGCTGGTGCCGGGCGGCGGCGAGTGCGTGGTCGACACCGACCCCCGGCGGGTGCGGCAGATCCTCACCAACCTCGTCTCCAACGCCATCAAGTACGGGAAGGGGTCGCCGGTGTGGCTCCACTGCCGCCCCAGCGCCGGCGGCGGGGTCGAGGTCGAGGTGGTCGACGGCGGCGAGGGGATCCCGCCGGAGGACCTGTCGCGGATCTTCGACGAGTTCGTGCAGCTCGACCGCGACGAGAACGGCGACTCCACCGGGATCGAGGGGACCGGGCTGGGGCTGCCGATCGCGCGGCGGACGGCGCGGCTCCTGGGCGGCTCCATCGACGTCAGCAGCACCGTGGGGATCGGGAGCACCTTCCGTCTGACGCTCCCCCCCACGCCCCCCGTGGTGGGCAAGGAACCAGATCACAAGGCACCGAATGGCGGCGGACGGGCAGGCGGAGCAGACGGCGGGTGACAAGCGCGGGGGAGACCGCCGCGGGAACGACCGGCGCAGGGTGGAGCGCCGCGCTCCTCCCCCGCCGTGGCGCCGTCCCTGGGCGCTGGTCTCGTACGGGGTGGCGGGGACGCTCCTCGTCGTCCTCGCCATCGTCGCGCTCGGCGACGACGACGAGCCTCCCTCGAAGGACGCGGGCGACTTCGTGGCCGCCCCCCCGCCGGTGGCGGTCACCACGCCCCCGGCCGCCGCGCGCGGCGCGGCCCCCGAGCCCGCGCTGACCACCGCCGACTTCGAGCGCCTCTCGCTGGAGGGCGACGCCGCCCACGGGAAGGTGGTGCGGGCGCAGCTCTACTGCGAGGCCCCGGTTCCCGTGGCGCTCGTCCAGGGCGCCGACACCATCCCCGCGCAGATCGCCCCGCTGGCCGACGCCGAGCGCCGCGTCCCCGCCGCCGTCTGCCTCTGGGGCGCCCGCGACGATCCGCGCCGCGAGGAGTTCCTCCTGGTCGTCCCCCCCGCGCTGGCCGACCAGTTCTCCTCGGCCCCCGTGGTGATGGACGGCTACGTCCGCCGCCGCCGCCTCATCGCCGACGTCGAGTGGCTGGGCACCACCCGCGCCCTGGCGCTGCGCACCACCGGCGTCTTCCGGGGGCTCGTCCCGGGGTGAAACGGCGAAGTGCGTGAGTGCGTGAGTGCGTGAGTGCGTCGGTGAACGGCATCCGGGCCCTCGTCCCGGGTGCCGTTTCGCATTCTCCCGCCCATGCGTAGGTTCAGTACTCACGCACTTCCGCACTCACGCACTCACGCACTTTCTGGTGGGATGAAGAAGACGCTGATGCTGGCCGCGACCCTCGGCCTCGCGGCTTCGGCCGAGGCCGCCGCGCAGGCGAACGACCCGTACCTGGAGCGGGCGCGCCGCCTCCACGCGCAGGCGCCGCTCATCGACGGGCACAACGACCTCCCCTGGGAGATCCGCGAGAAGGCGCAGGGCGACCTGGGGCGCCTCGACTTCCAGCAGCCGCAGCCGGGGCAGCACACCGACGTCCCGCGGCTGAAGGCGGGCGGGGTGGGCGGGGTCTTCTGGGCCGCGTACGTCCCCGTGGACGTCAGCCGCCCCGCCGTGGTGGCCATGGAGCAGGTCGACCTCATCCACCGGATGACGGCGCACTCGCCCGACCTGGAGATGGCGTACACGGCGGCCGACGTCGAGCGGATCCACCGCGGGGGGAAGGTGGCGTCGCTGATCGGGATCGAGGGGGGGCACGCCATCGAGAGCTCGCTGGGGGCGCTCCGGCAGTTCTACGGCGCGGGGGTGCGCTACCTGACGCTGACGCACGCCAACACCATCGAGTGGGCCGACGCCGCCACCGACTCGGCGCGCCACGGCGGCTTGACGCGCTTCGGCGAGGAGGTCGTGCGCGAGATGAACCGGCTGGGGATGCTGGTCGACCTCTCCCACGTCTCGCCGGGGACGATGAGCGACGCCCTCCGCGTCTCGGCGGCGCCGGTCATCTTCTCGCACTCCTCCGCCCGCGCGCTGGCCGACCACCCGCGCAACGTCCCGGACTCCATCCTGGTGCGGCTGAAGGCGAACGGCGGGGTGGTGATGATCAACTTCTACTCGGGGTTCACCGAGCCCCGCGCCGCCCAGGCCATGCGCGGGATGTTCGACGTCCAGCGCCGCTTCCGCGAGCAGTACGCGAGCGACCCCGAGGCCGGCCGCCGCGCCTACGACGAGTGGCGCCGCCAGAACCCCGTCCCCCGCGGGACGGTGGCCACCATCGCCGACCACATCGACCACGTCCGCAAGGTGGCCGGGATCGACCACGTGGGCCTCGGCTCCGACTACGACGGCGTCACCTCCCTCCCCGAGGGGCTCGAGGACGTCTCGCGCTACCCGTACCTCACCGCCGAGCTCCTCCGCCGCGGCTACTCCGACGCCGACGTCCGCAAGGTAATGGGCGGCAACCTCCTCCGCGTCATGCGCCGGGCCGAGGAGACCGCCGCCCGCCTCCAGCGCGAGCGCGGCCCCTCCACCGCCACCATCGACGTCCTCGACGGCGGCCTCGTGCGGAAGTAGCCGTTTCGACGGCGCCGACGACGAACGAGACCCCTCCCCCGGCGCGCCGGAGGAGGGGTCTCGTCATATGGCCTGGACAATCACGAAGACCCCGTGCCGTCATTCCGAGCGAGGAACGAGCGAGGAATCCAGCCGTCTCGTCCGGACGTCGGTCGAAGCGCCACGAGCTTTCCCCCGCCCCCTACCGCCCCACCATCCGCATCGACGCCTCGGGGTAGCGCTCGCCGGCGGCCACCCCCTTCGGCGCCACCTCGTCGATCCGCCCCAGGTCGGCGGCGGAGAGCTCCACCCGGGCGGCGGCCAGGTTCTCCTCCAGGTACGACCGCCGCTTGGTGCCGGGGATGGGGACGATGTCGCCGCCCTGGGCCAGGACCCACGCCAGCGCCAGCTGCGACGCCGTCACCCCCTTCTCACGGGCGATCTCCTCGATGCGGGCCACCAGGTCGAGGTTGCGCTGGAAGTTCTCGCCCTGGAAGCGGGGCGAGCTGCGGCGGAAGTCGTCGGCCGGGAGGTCGTCGACCGAGCGGAAGCGGCCGGTCAGGAAGCCGCGCCCCAGCGGCGAGTACGCCACGAAGCCGATCCCCATCTCCCGCAGCGCCGGGAGGATCTCGTCCTCCGGGTCGCGGCTCCAGAGCGAGTACTCGGTCTGGAGCGCGCTGATCGGGTGCACCCCGTGGGCCCGGCGGACGGTGGCCGGCGCGGCCTCCGAGAGCCCGAGGAAGCGCACTTTCCCCGCCTCCACCAGCCGCGACATCGCCCCCACCGTCTCCTCGATCGGCACCTCGGGGTCCACCCGGTGCTGGTAGTAGAGGTCGACGTGGTCGACCCCCAGCCGCTTCAGCGACGCGTCGCAGGCGCTCCGCACGTACTCCGGGCGCCCGCTCACCCCGCGGAAGGAGGCGTCCTCGCCCCGCACGATCCCGAACTTGGTCGCCAGCACCACCTCGTCGCGCCGCCCGCGGATGGCGCGCCCCACCAGCTCCTCGTTCTTGAAGGGGCCGTACATGTCGGAGGTGTCGAGGAAGGTGCACCCCAGGTCGAGGGCGCGGTGGATCGTCGCCACCGACTCGGCCTCGTCGCCCTCCCCGTAGAACTCCGACATCCCCATGCACCCCAGCCCCAGCGCCGACACCACCAGCCCCTGCGACCCCAGCGCGCGTGTCTCCAGCGTCATCCCCACCTCCCACGAGTCAGAAGTCGTCCCGCCCCGCCGTCCAGCGTCGATCAAAGGTACGCCCGCACGCAAGGCCCTCTCCGCAATCGGGGGGCGCGCGCGCTCCGGGAGACGTGAGAACGGAGAGGGTCCGGGGAGACGACGGCGCGCGATCCTCCGCGCCGCTCCGGTGAATCCATCCGTTCCAGCCGGGAGAGCGTGGCGGCCGGGGGCCTTCGCAGGACGCGCCGGAGACCACTTTGGGAAAAAGAGGGCGTTCCGGGCGGGCGCGGCTTCCCCGGGAGGCGATGGACCGGAAAGCGTGGCGCGGCGCGGGGGCTCCCGGTTGACAGGAGCCCCTTTCCCCTTTACCTTACTCGGTCTGTCGCGCGACTTTTTGGTTCGCGGCGGCGAAGACGCTTACGTCTTCGCCAGTTTTTTCGTCCAGTAACGAGTTCGCTCCTAGGTTATGCCGACCATCAACCAGCTCGTCCGCAAGGGCCGCGAGACTTTGCTCAAGAAGAGCAAGTCGCCCGCCATGCGGAGCAATCCGCAGAAGCGGGGCGTCTGCACCCGCGTGTACACCACCACCCCGAAGAAGCCCAACTCGGCGCTTCGGAAGGTGGCGCGCGTGCGTCTGACCAACGGCTTCGAGGTCACGGCGTACATCCCGGGCGAGGGGCACAACCTTCAGGAGCACTCGATCGTGCTCATCCGCGGCGGCCGCGTGAAGGACCTCCCGGGCGTGCGCTACCACATCATCCGCGGCACCCTGGACGCGTCCGGCGTCAACGACCGGCGCCAGGGCCGCTCGAAGTACGGGGCCAAGCGTCCCAAGGCCGGCGCCGCCGCGGGCAAGGGCGCCCCGGCCGGCAAGGGCGGAAAGGGGAAGAGGTAAGCCATGAGCCGTCGCACACGCGCCGTCAAGCGCCCCGTCGTCCCCGATCCGGTCTACGGCTCGGAGTCCATCAGCAAGTTCGTCAACACGCTGATGTACGACGGGAAGAAGTCGCTGGCCGAGGGGATCTTCTACGACGCCATGAAGTCGATCGAGGAGAAGACCGGCCAGCCGGGCGAGACCGTCTTCAAGACGGCGCTCAACAACGCCAAGCCGGTCCTCGAGGTGAAGAGCCGCCGCGTCGGTGGCGCCACCTACCAGGTTCCCGTCGAGGTGCGCCCCGAGCGCCGCACGGCGCTCGCCATGCGCTGGCTGGTGGGCTACGCCCGGGCCCGCGGCGAGAAGACGATGGCCGACCGCCTGGCCGCCGAGCTCCTGGCGGCCTCGCGCGGCGAGGGCGCCACGATCAAGAAGAAGGACGACACGCACCGGATGGCCGAGGCCAACAAGGCCTTCGCCCACTACCGGTGGTAGGCTAGGGCCCCGAAGAGCGGGACCCGAACGCACCCAGAAACGTCCGGAGGACCGCGGTGCGCGGCGGGCGGCGAAGAGAGCCGCTTTCCGCGCCCCGCGTTTTCCGCGTCACCGATAGAAGAAAACAGCCATGGCCCGCACCACGTCACTGGAGAAGTACCGGAACATCGGCATCATGGCCCACATCGATGCCGGCAAGACCACGACGACCGAGCGCATCCTGTACTACACGGGGCGGACGCACAAGATCGGCGAGGTGCACGAGGGTGCGGCCACCATGGACTGGATGGAGCAGGAGCAGGAGCGCGGCATCACCATCACCTCGGCGGCCACCACCTGCCAGTGGAACCGCTTCGGCGAGACGTACCGCATCAACATCATCGACACGCCGGGGCACGTGGACTTCACCGTCGAGGTGGAGCGCTCCCTCCGGGTGCTCGACGGCGCCGTCTGCGTCTTCGACGCGGTGGCCGGCGTGGAGCCGCAGTCGGAGACGGTGTGGCGCCAGGCCGACAAGTACGGCGTGCCGCGCATCTGCTTCGTCAACAAGATGGACCGCACCGGGGCCAACTTCCAGCGCTGCGTGGACATGATCCGCGACCGCCTGGGCGCCAAGCCCTTCCCGATCCACCTCCCCATCGGCGACGGCGAGAAGTTCGTCGGGATCGTGGACGTGCTCCGCCAGGTGGAGCTGGTCTACGACGACACCACGCTCGGGAAGAACTGGACCGAGCAGCCGGTGCGCGCCGAGCTGCAGCCGGCCGTCGAGGCCGCCCGCCTGGCGCTGGTCGAGGGCGCGGTCGAGCACGACGAGCACCTGATGGAGCGCTACCTGGAGGGCGAGGAGATCAGCGAGGCCGAGCTCCGCCACGCCATCCGCGCCGCCACCATCGCGGGCGCCATGACGCCGGTGCTGACCGGGAGCGCGTTCAAGAACAAGGGCGTGCAGCAGCTCCTCGACGCGGTGATCGACTACCTCCCGGCGCCGGTGGACATCCCCGCGATCCGCGGGGTGAACCCGGACGACGAGAGCGACATCGAGCGCCACGCCTCGGACGACGAGCCCTTCTCGGCGCTCGCCTTCAAGATCGCGACCGACCCGTACGTGTGGAAGCTCACCTTCTTCCGCGTCTACTCGGGCGTCATCGAGTCGGGCGCGCACGTGCTGAACAGCACCAAGGGGAAGCGCGAGAGGCTCGGCCGCATCCTCCAGATGCACGCCAACAAGCGCGAGGAGATCCCCGAGGTGCGCGCCGGCGACATCGCCGCGGCGATCGGGCTCAAGGACACCACCACGGGGAACACGCTCTGCGCCCCCGACCACCCGGTGGTGCTCGAGTCGATGACCTTCCCCGAGCCGGTGATCGACGTCGCCATCGAGCCGAAGACCAAGGTCGACCAGGACAAGATGGGCGAGGCGCTCCGCCGCCTGGCGGACGAGGACCCCACCTTCCGGGTGCACACCGACGCCGAGACGGGCCAGACCATCATCTCGGGGATGGGCGAGCTCCACCTGGAGATCCTGGTGGACCGCATGCTCCGCGAGTTCAAGGTGGACGCCAACGTCGGCCGCCCGCAGGTGGCCTACCGCGAGACGATCCGCAAGTCGGTGGAGAAGGTGGAGGGGAAGTTCGTCCGCCAGACCGGCGGAAGCGGCCAGTACGGCCACGTCGTCATCAACATGACGCCGGCCGAGCCGGGCCAGGGCTTCGTCTTCGAGGACAAGATCGTCGGCGGCGTGATCCCCCGCGAGTACATCAAGCCCGCCGAGCAGGGGATGCGCGAGGCGATGGACACCGGCGTGCTGGCCGGCTACCCGATGGTGGACGTCAAGGTGCAGCTGGTCTTCGGCAGCTACCACGACGTCGACTCGTCCGAGATCGCGTTCAAGATCGCGGGCTCGATGGCCTTCAAGGAGGCCGCGCGCCGCGCCGGCCCGGTCCTCCTGGAGCCGATGATGAGCGTGGAGGTGGTCACCCCCGGCGACTACATGGGCGACGTGATCGGCGACCTCTCCAGCCGCCGCGGCAAGATCCAGGGGATGGACCAGCGGGGCGAGGCGCAGGTGATCCACGCGCTGGTGCCGCTCTCCGAGATGTTCGGCTACAGCACGACGCTGCGCTCGATGAGCCAGGGGCGCGCCGTCTACACGATGCAGTTCGCGCACTACGAAGAGGTTCCGAAGTCGAAGGCGGAGGAGATCCTCGCGGCCCAGGGACGCAACGGCGGCGGCCGGTAGGCCACGCCCGCGC
>DATACF010000618.1:0-6029 GCA_036259235.1 Longimicrobium sp.
CAGGGCCAGGGGCCGCCGCGCCCCATGGACATGCCCGGCACGCTCGACACCTGATCCCTTCGCGATCCGACGAATCAGGTCTCACGCAGAGGAGCAGAGTCAGCAGGGGTCTTTCTCTGCTGACTCTGCTCCTCTGCGTGAGACCTGATTCGTCGGATCGCGAAGGGATCAGGTGTCGAGCGTGCCGGGCATGTCCATGGGGCGCGGCGGCCCCTGGCCCTGGGCGAGCGAGGCCTCGAGGTTGAGGCGGATCAGCACCCCCAGGAGCTCGCGCGCGGTGTGCGGCGAGAAGGTGGGGGAGTGGGGGAGGAGGAGGGGGAGCGAGTCGGCCCTCTCGCCCAGCCGCTGGCGCGCCGCGCGGGTGAGCAGCACCGGCTCGGAGGGGTCGAGGCGGGCGATGGCCTCGGCGTCGTCGGCCAGGACCAGGCGGACGCGGTCGGGCTCCTCCTCGGCGTACATGGCGCGCATCCGGTCGCCGAAGGCGGGCTCGACGGCGACCACGGTGAGCGGCCCCTCGCGGAGGTGGCGCTGGATCGTCTCCACCACCTCGGGGTTGACCGTGAGCACCACCGCGGGGATCCCCACGTTCTCGGCCGCCTTGCGGACCAGGCGGGCGTGGTACGAGGTCGTCACCACCAGGTCGGTCTGGCGGATCAGCTCCTCGACCCCGTGGAACTCGACCGAGCGGTCGGGGCGGGGGAGGGGGACGGGGGAGATCCGCACCGGGACCGGATCGAGCCCGAACTGCTCCTCGAGCTCGTGGGTGTAGGCGGTCATCTGGTCGTCGGTGCTCTCGACGCAGGCGCAGCGGAGCCGCACCGTGCCGGTGCACCGGCGGATCAGCTCGGGGAGCTCGGCGATGGCCATCCGCCGCTTCCACGCTTCCACCAGCACCCCCGCCAGCCACCGCGCCGTCTCGGCCAGCAGCTCGCCGCCGAACTGGTCCTGCGGGGCCAGGTAGACGCCCGAGCGGCCGCGGACCTCCACGAGCCCCTCGGCCTCCAGCGTCCGGTACGCCTGCGCGACCACCCGGTGGTCGACTCCCATCTCGCGCCAGAGCGTGCGGATGCTGGGGAGCCGGTCGCCCGGCTGCAGCAGCCCCAGGTGGAGCGCGGTCAGGATGCGGTCGCGGAGGCGGTCGGAGAGGTCCAGCTCCGGGTCCATACGGGTCGGTTCTCCTGGGTTCTGTGACGGGCGCGCCACGCGGCGCGCGCCCCAATGTAGAGGCCCGGCGGCGCGCGCGCACGCCCCCCCGTCCCGAAACGGCCCGGATGCGCCGCGCCGGGGCCGCCGCTTGCGGGCGGGGCGGCCGCCGCGTAGCGTCCCTCCGGAGGGACGCGTGCCACGACGCGCGCGTCCTCTGGCGTGCTCCGTGCGTGTTTGGCCGCCGTTTCAGACGCGATCGCGAAGCGCGCGCTCCGGGGGCGCGGTCCGAGCGGAAGGTCCCCCGCACCCCTTGCCAGGGAAGCAATGACGGTCCCGCTGCTGGTCATCGCGCTCCTCATCGCCCTCACCGCCCTGTACGTGGCCGCCGAGTTCGCGGCCGTCTCCGTCCGCAAGAGCCGGATCCGGCAGCGGGCCGAGCAGGGCGACGCGGCCGCGCGCCGCCTCCTCCCCTACATCGACGACCCCGCCCGCCTCGACCGCTACATCGCGGCCTCGCAGATCGGGATCACCCTCACCTCGCTGATCGTCGGCGCCTACTCGCAGGCGACGCTCGCCGGGCCGGTGGCCGCCCTCCTGGCGCCGTGGACGGGGTCCGGCGCGGCGCGCCAGGCGGCGAGCGTGGTGGTGCTGGTGGCGCTCACGGTCCTCGCCATGGTCCTGGGCGAGCTGGTGCCGAAGTCGCTGGCGCTCCAGTTCCCCACGGCGGTGGCGCTCTGGACGGTGCGGCCGATGAAGTGGTCGCTGGCCCTCTTCTCGGGGTTCATCGGCTTCCTGAACGGGAGCGGGGCGGCGGTGCTCCGCCTCTTCGGGGTCAGCCACCAGGGGCACGGGCACATCCACTCGCCCGAGGAGATCGACCTCCTGATCGCCGAGAGCCGCGACGGGGGGATGCTGGAGCCCGACGAGCACCGGCGGCTCCGGCGCGCCCTCCAGCTGGGGATCCGCCCCGCGCGGCACCTGATGGTCCCCCGGCAGCGGATCCACGCCATCGAGGTCTCGACCCCCCCGGACGAGGTCTTCCGCCGGGTGGCCGAGAGCCCGTACACCCGCCTCCCGGTCTTCCGCGGCGACATCGACCACGTCATCGGCGTCCTCCACACCCGCGACCTCTTCACCCGCGGCTTCGACGGGCCGGCGCCCTCGCTCCAGGGGCTCCTCCGCCCGATCCTGAGCGTCCCCGAGTCGATCACCGCCGAGGCGCTCCTGGCGCGGATGCGCGAGCAGCGGACCCACCAGGCGCTGGTCCTCGACGAGTTCGGCGGGGTGTCGGGGCTGGTGACGCTCGACGACGTCCTCACCGAGGTGATGGGCGAGGTGGGCGACGAGCTCAAGGGCGACGAGCCCCACCCCGAGCCCCTGGGCGACGGGCGGGTGCGCCTCCCCGGCGAGCTCCGCCTCGACGAGGCCGAGCCCTGGATCGGCGAGTACCTGGGCGGCGAGAGCGACACCGTGGGCGGCCGGGTGATGGAGGCGCTGGGCCACGTCCCCGCCGTGGGCGAGACGCTCCGGATCGGGGGGGTGGAGATCGAGGTGGAGGCGGTCACCCAGCGCGCGGTGACCTCGGTGGTGGCCACGCCCGCGGGCGCGGCGCCGCGCGGGGAGGGGTAGGGCCATGGACTGGCTGGTGACGATCCTGGTGATCGTGGTCCTCCTCCTGTTGAACGCCCTCTTCGTGGCGGCGGAGTTCGCCATCGTGGGGGCGCCGCGGGCGGCGGTGGAGCGGCTGGCGGCCGGCGGCGACCGGACGGCGCGGCGGGTGGCCGACATCCTCCACGACCCGCGGCGGCAGGACCGCTACATCGCCACCGCGCAGCTGGGGATCACGGTGGCGTCGCTGGGGCTGGGGATGTACGGCGAGCACGCGGTGGCCGAGTGGATCGCGGGTGCCCTCCACGCGGCGGGGATGGGGGAGGAGGGGCGGTGGATCACGGCGCACTCGCTGGCGAGCGTGATCGCGGTGGCGATCCTCACCTACTTCCACATCGTCGTCGGCGAGATGATCCCCAAGTCGCTGGCGCTCCAGCAGGCGCTCCGCACGGCGCTCTGGGTGACGCCGCCGATGCTCGCCATCCAGAAGCTGGTCTTCGTCCTGGTGGTGGGGCTCAACGCGCTGGGGAACGGGCTCCTGCGCCTCTTCGGGATCCGGCGGCAGGAGCGCTCGGCCGAGCACGTCCGCACCCCCGAGGAGCTGCAGTACATCGTCCGCGAGAGCCAGGCGGGGGGAATGCTCCGCCGCGAGTCGGCCGACGTGGTGCAGGAGCTCCTGGAGTTCGGCGACCTGACGGCGGGGGAGGTGATGGTGCCCCGGGTGCGGGTGGTGGGGCTCCCGGTGGGGGCCTCCTTCGAGGAGGTGACGCGGATCGTCCGCGAGTCGCCGCACACGCGCTACCCGATCTACGAGGGCGACCTCGACCACATCGTGGGGATGGTCCACATCAAGGACCTCTTCCGGCGGCTGCGGAGCCGGCGCGCGGTGCACGCCAACGACGCGCGCCCGGTGCCGTACCTCCCCGAGACGGCCGACATCGACACGCTGCTGAAGGCGCTGCGGGCGGCGCGGACGCAGATGGCGGTGGTGATGGACGAGCACGGGGGGACGGCGGGGGTCATCACCATCGAGGACCTCTTCCAGGAGGTCGTGGGCGACATCGAGGAGGGCTCCGGACAGGCCGAGATGCGCCGTGAGGGGGAGGGGCGGGCGGCGGTGGCCGGGACGGTGCGCCTCGACGAGATCGGGGAGTTCCTGGGCGTGGTGCTGGAGCACGACGAGGTCGACTCGGTGAGCGGGCTGGTGCTGGCGCTCCTGGGCCGCCCGCCCCTCGCCGGCGACGTGGTGGAGTACGACGACGTCCGCTTCGAGGTCACCGTCGTCGAGGGCCACGGCGTCGGCGAGGCCGTCGCCACCCTCCTCCGCCCGCTCACCCGCCGCGCGCGGGACCGGGAGGGTGGGGAAGCGGAGGCGTAGGCCGGTCTCGCTCGCGCCTCCCGGTCGTCGAAGCCTCACGCGAAAGACGCGGAGGAGGCGGAGAACCCCTCCGCGTCCTCCGCGTCTTTCGCGTGATCCCGGGCCGCTGGCCGATCGAACCGACTTTTCTCGCCCGCCATCTTCCCTCCTTCCGATGCGCCTCGCCCCCGACGACTTCCTCCCGCTCGAATCCTTTCCCCTCGCGTGGCGCTGGCGGGCAGACCGCTCCGCGATCGCCTGGCCGCTTTCCGACGCGTCCGCGCCGTGGACGGTGCTCTGGTTGCACGAAGAGGTCATGTACGTCGGGCGGGCGGTGGGTGCGGCGGGCGTTTGAGGGTGGATCGGATTCGGGATACTGGACAAACTGATCGCCCCCGGGTTAAATTGGACGTACCGATCAGCCGAACCGACGAGGCGTGATGACTGACAGACCCTCCGTAGCCGAATTCGAGCGGAACTGCTCCGCTTACATCGACCGCGTCGCGAGCGGCGAGCGCCTCATCCTCACGCGTGGCGGAGAGCCGGTAGTCGAGCTGCGGCCGGTGCGGAAAGGGAGGCCGCTGTACGAGCTGGGCCAGCTGCTCGCCTCGCTTCCCCGTCTCACCGACGAGGAGGCGGACGCGTACCTGGCCGACATCGAGAAGGCGCGCGACGAATCCTCCGGCCCTCCGTTCCGCGACCCGTGGGCATCCTGATCGACACGAGCGTCCTCGTCCACTACGAGCGCCAGAGCACCGATCCCACGACGGCCCTGGCGAGCGCCACCGGCACCTTTGTTTCGGTCGTCACCGCGAGCGAGCTCCTTCACGGTGCGTGGCGTGACCCCGACCCGCGGAGGCGCCATCGCCGTTTCGCGATCACGGAAGCCGTGCTCGACTGGGCGAAGGTCGTGGAGATCGATCTCTCCGTCGCTCGGCTCCACGCCGAGATCACCGCGGAGCTCGCGTCGAGGGGGCTGAGGATCGGGATCAACGACTCATGGATCGCCGCCACCTGCGTCGAGCATCGCCTCGCGCTGATGACGGCCAACGTTCGCGAGTTCGGTCGCGTCCCTGGACTCGTTCTCCAGCCGATGCCGCCGGAGTCGTAAAGCCCATGTGGCGGACAGACAGACGAAGCCCCCGGCCTCATCGCGAGGCCGGGGGCTTTTCCGTCGTCCGGCGAATCCGCGCGGCGTGCGTCAGAGCCCCGGGACGAGGACGAACTCGAGCTTGGCGTACGGGAAGAGGTCTTCCTGCGCGTCGACGTTGGTGCTCTTCCCGCCGACGACGCCGGTGAAGCGGAGCGACGGGTTCACCTGGTACTCGGCCACGACGCCCGCCTGCAGCGCCTCGTACCCGCTGCCGCCCGCCACCGGCTGGTCGCCCACGTCCGCCTGGAAGCCGAGCTCCGCGCCCAGGTTGAGCCCGCCGCGGCCGAAGTCGGCCACCCGCCGCGACGCCCGCGCGTTGGTCCACAGGTACTCGCCGCCCACGTTGTACGAGGCGATGGCCTGCGCCAGCGTCCGGTTGTCCGTCCCCCAGTAGTTCCCCTGGAGCGAGGTCAGCACCCCGTCCTCGCCGCCGCCCGGCGCGCCCCCGACGACACCCTCGTCGCCCTCGATGAAGATGTACCCCACGCCGGCCTGCACCGCCCAGGTCGGCGCCTGCCACCGCACCAGCGCCTGCGGCGCCACCGCCGTCTGCTCGCCGTCGGACGCGCCCGCGTCGAAGCTCAGGACGTAGGCCGAGACCCCCGCCCCGAAGCCCAGCCCCAGCCCCCTGGTGTTCACCGACGCCCCGATCAGCGCCAGGCGCAGGTCCTCGGCGTCGACCTCGGCCGCGCCGTAGACCACCGGCTGGTCGCCCACGTCCGCCTGGAAGCCGAGCTCCGCGCCCAGGTTGAGCCCGCCGCGGCC
>DATACF010000619.1:0-4366 GCA_036259235.1 Longimicrobium sp.
AGGGTCGGGGACGCTGACCGGACCCTCGACGCCGTGGATGTAGTCGTGATCGGCATCTCGACCGGCGGCCCTCAGGGGCTGAAGGTCGTGATCCCCGCGTTGCCGGCCGACTTGCCGGTGCCGATCGCGATGGTGCTCCACATGCCGATCGGCTACACCGAGATGTACGCCCGGCGCCTCGACGAGATCTCGGCCCTGCGCGTCGTGGAGGCGCGCGAGGGCGACCGGATCGAGGCGGGGACGGCGTTCCTGGCGCCGGCCGGGCGCCACCTGAGCTTCGTCCGCGACGGCGACGGGAGCGTGCGCGCCCACCTCGACGTGCGCCCCGCCGACACCCCGCACCGCCCGGCGGTGGACGTCCTCTTCCAGTCGGCCGCGGCGCTCTACGGGGGCCGCGTCCTGGGGGTGGTGATGACCGGGATGGGGCAGGACGGGCTCCTGGGGGCGGCGCACGTCAAGGCGCAGGGGGGGACGATCCTCACCGAGGCGGAGTCGTCGTGCGTGGTCTACGGGATGCCGCGCGCGGTGGACGAGGCCTCGCTCAGCGACCGCAGCGTGCCGCTGGCGCGGATGGCGGACAGCATCCTGGAGGCGCTCTAGCCATGTCGAAGATCCTGGTGGTGGACGATTCGGGGTACGCCCGCCGGCTCCTGCGCCAGACGCTGGAGCTCCGCGGCCACGCGGTCATCGAGGCCGGGAGCGGCCTGGCCGGGCTCGAGGCCTACGCCGTGCACGCCCCCGACCTGGTCCTCCTCGACCTCACCATGGAGGACCTGGGCGGCGTGGAGGTGCTCACGCGGCTGAAGGAGATCGACCCCCGGATCCGGGTGATCGTGGTGAGCGCCGACATCCAGCGCTCCACCGCGAAGGAGGTGGCGGCGGCGGGCGCCTTCCGCTTCCTCGGCAAGCCCGCCGACCCCGAGGAGCTGCTGGAGGCCGTGGACGCCGCGCTCTCGGAGGCCCCCCGA
Source organism: Longimicrobium sp. (assembly GCA_036259235.1). Taxonomy (GTDB): domain Bacteria; phylum Gemmatimonadota; class Gemmatimonadetes; order Longimicrobiales; family Longimicrobiaceae; genus Longimicrobium. The sequence continues at coordinate 969 of DATACF010000619.1, forward strand.
TGAACCTGACCGACCTCGAGACCGACGCGCTCAACGAGCTCTTCAACATCGGTCTCCACCGGGCCGCCGCCTCGCTCTCCGAGCTGACGGGGAAGCGGGTGGAGGTCGACCTCCCCCGCCTCTGGGTCTGCTCGATCGACGAGCTCAAGGACCGCCTGGCGGAGGTGATCTCCGGCGACCTCGCCACCGTCCACCAGTTCTTCGGCGGGCCGGTGGCCGGCGACGCCGTGCTCCTGCTGGAGTACGACAAGGCGGTCCGGCTGGCGGACGCGCTGACCGGGGGCGAGGTGGCGCTGGGGGGGCGGCTCGACCAGTCGGCCCGCGAGGTGCTGGCGGAGATCGGCAACGTCGTCCTCAGCTCGTGCCTGGCCGCCTTCGGGAACGTCCTGCACGTGGCGGTCTCCTTCGCCGTGCCGCGCATCCACGTCGAGTCGCTCGACGGGATGCTCCGCTCGGTGGTCATCGACCGCGAGCAGGGGATCCCGTACGCCCTGGTGGCCGCCACCCGCTTCGGGATGACCGAGCTGGAGATCAGCGGCTACATGATCGTGGTGATCGGCGTCCGCTCGCTGGAGCGGGTCTCGGAGGCGCTGGCCGCGAAGGTGAGGTGACGATGCCCCTCGCCGACCTGCCGCTCCTCGAGCCCGGCGCCTCCGCCGACGTCCTCCTCCAGGCCGGGGACTTCCTCGGCGCGGGGGTCCTGACGGTCGGCACCGCGCTCGAGGTCAGCGGGTGGAACCGGTGGCTCGAGGCCGCCACCGGGTGGACGGCGGCCGAGGTGGTGGGGCGGCCGCTCCTGGACGTCTTCCCCGGGCTGGGGGGGAGCCGCGGCGAGACGGCGTTCCGCCGGGCGCTGGCCGGGGAGACGGTGGTGATGTCGCACCGCTTCCACGAGTTCCTCCTCCCCATGCCCTCCGACCCGGCCTTCCCGGGGTTCGAGCGGATGCAGCAGAGCGCCCGGATCGCCCCCCTCCTCTCGGCGGGGCGGACGGCGGGCGCGGTGGCGCTGATCCAGGACGTCACCGAGCGCGTCGCCCGCGAGGCCGAGCTGCGCGCCGCCCTGGAGCGCGCGGAGATCGCGAGCCAGGCGAAGAGCGACTTCATGGCCGCCATGAGCCACGAGCTCCGCACCCCCCTGGGCGCCATCATCGGGTACTCGGACCTCCTGGAGACGGAGGTGGTGGGGCCGCTCTCGGAGGTGCAGAAGCAGCACATGCGCCGGGTGAAGAGCGGCGCCTGGCACCTCCTGGGGATCATCGAGGAGATCCTCACCTTCTCGCGGGTGGACGCCGGGCGGGAGCCGGTCTACCCGGAGCCGGTGGACGCCGGGGCCGTCGCGGCGGACGCCGTGGCGCTCGTCGACCCCCAGGCGCGCCAGAAGGGGCTGGCGCTCCGCGTGATCCTGGGAGAGGCGCCGGTCGCGCTGGTGACCGACCCCGGGAAGCTGCGCCAGATCCTGGTGAACCTCCTCGGCAACGCGGTGAAGTTCACCCACGCGGGGGGAGTGGAGCTGCGGATCTGGGCGGAGCCGGAGCGGGTGTGCTTCCGGGTGACGGACACCGGGCCGGGGATCCCGCCCGAGCACATGGAGCGGATCTTCGAGCCGTTCACGCAGGTCGACTCGGCGCACACGCGGGTCCAGGGGGGCACCGGGCTGGGGCTCCCGGTCAGCCGCCGGCTGGCGCGGCTCCTGGGCGGCGACCTGGAGGTCGCGAGCACGCTGGGCGAGGGGAGCCGGTTCACCGCCACGATCCCCCTCGTCCCGCCGGCCGCGCCCGAGCCCGCCGCTGCGGAGCGGGCGCCGTAGACCGCACCCCCGGATCTCCGCAGGGGCTCCGCCGGCGAGTCCCACTCCCGCGGGCGCGGCCCGGCCCCCGTTCCCCTTCCCCCGGTCCACGCCCGAAGTGCGTGGTCCCATATCTGCTCTCCCGGGCGTGAGTCGAAGCTCCGTACGCGCGAACCGGGGGATGAGGTGGATCACGAGAGCTCCAGGAAGCTGCGGGACCTGGTCGGCGTCGCGAGCGAGATCGCCGCGTCCGTCATCGCTCCCCGCGCGGAGCGGGAGGACGCGGAGGCGCTCTGGCCCGAGCCCGCCATGCGGGCGCTGGCGGACGCCGGGCTGACGGGCCTCCACGTCCCGGAGGCGCTGGGAGGGCACGGCGAGGGGCTCGCCGGCCTGGTCGCCATCGCCGAGACGCTCGCCCGCGAAAGTCCCTCCACGGCGCTCTGCTTCGCCATGCACTGCGTCGGCACCGCGGTGATCGCCGCGAAGGCGACCGACTTCCAGAAGCGGGCGTACCTGGAGCCGATCGCGCGCGGCGGGCACGTCACCACGCTGGCGCTCAGCGAGCCCGGGACCGGCGTGCACTTCTACATCCCGCAGACCCGGCTCGCCCGCGACGGCGACGGCTTCGTCGTCGAGGGGACGAAGAGCTTCGTCACCAACGGGGCGCACGCCGACTCGTACGTCGTCTCCACCGTCGCGGGAGACGAGGGGGGGGCCGAGGGCGCCTTCAGCTGCGTCCTCGTCGACGAGGGGACGCCGGGGCTGGAGTGGCAGGACGAATGGCGCGGCCTGGGAATGCGGAGCAACAGCTCCCGCACCGTCCGGCTGGACGGGCTCCGCATCCCGGCGAGCCACCTCCTGGGCGAGGAGGGCGACCAGGTCTGGTACGTGTTCGAGGTGGTCGCTCCTTACTTCCTGATGGCGATGGCGGGGACCTACCTGGGCGTGGCGCACGCGTCCTTCGAGATCGCCCGCGAGCACCTGGGGAGCCGCCGCCACGCGCACTCCGGCGAGCTGCTCGGCTCCGCTCCGGTCCTGGCGCACCGCTTGGGCGAGCTCTGGACGGAGCTGGAGAAGACGCGCCGGCTCGTCCACTCCGCGGCGGAGCGGGCCGACGCCGGCGACCCCGGCGCGCTGGTCGGGGTTCTGGCCTGCAAGGCGGCGGCGGGGGACACGGCGGTCGGGATCGCCAACGAGGCGATGACGCTCGCCGGCGGGATCGGCTACCGGGAGAACAGCAAGCTGGCGCGCATGCTCCGCGACGCGCGGGCGAGCCACGTGATGGCCCCCACGACCGACCTGCTGAAGACGTGGGTGGGCCGCGCCCTTCTCAACCTCCCGCTGGTCTGACGCGTGGAGGACGGCCGCCCGCTCCTGGTCCGCGCGGAGACCGCCGGCCCGCCTCCGTGGGAGGGCGCCGCGGCGGCCGTTCCGCTGGTGGTGCGCGGCCCCGGCTTCGCGCCGGCCGAGCGCGCCGCGCTCCCCGGCGCGGGATGCGCCCTCCTGGACGGCTCCGGCGCGGACGCCGTCGCGCTGGCGCGCGCGGTCCACGCGGCCGACCCGGCGCTGCAGGTGGTCATCGTGGCCCCCGAGGGAGAGCGCGCCCGCATCC
>DATACF010000620.1:0-2587 GCA_036259235.1 Longimicrobium sp.
GGCGCCGTGGGGCATACGGCGGCAGGGGGGCTGCGGGGGAGTCGCGGGAGGCCGCGCGGGGAGGGCGGCCGGGGGGCGAGGGAGAAGATAAGCGCGCCGCGCCGGTTGCGGAACGGCGGAATGCGCGCGGGCTACGGGGCGGGTGCGTCGGGGGCGATGTGCCCCGCCGCGCGGGCGCCCTCCACCAGCGCCACGACGAGGGGCCAGAGGGCGGGGGCGCCGCGCTCGATGGGGGCCATCCGCCGGAGGACCTGGGCGCGGGTGACGCCGTGCTCGCGCCAGGTGCCGCCGCCCCCGTACACGTTCTGGAGGAGCGGCTGGAAACGGTCGAGCGCCACGGCGAAGCGGGCCTCGGGGGTCGCGCCCGCGTCGAACTCTTCCCAGAGCGCCCGCAGCGCGTCGCCCTCGCCGCCGGGGAGGAGGCCGAAGAGGCGCCCGGCCGCCTCGGCCTCGCGCGCGGCCTGGCCCCCCACCGAGGCGGCGTCGTAGGCGAAGGTGTCGCCCGCGTCGATCTCCACCACGTCGTGCACCAGGAGCATCCCCAGGACGCGGACGAGGTCGGTGCCCGGCGGGGCGGCGTGGGCCGCGAGGACGACGGCCATCAGCGCCAGGTGCCACGAGTGCTCGGCGCTGTTCTCGCGGCGCGAGCCGTCCATCAGCTTCGTGCGGCGGAGGACGGCCTTGAGGCGGTCGGCCTCCACCAGGAAGCGGACGCGGGCGGCGAGGGCGTCGAGCGCGTCGGAGTCTGCCGGATGCGCCTCCGCCGGGAGCACGGCGAGGGCGAGGGCGAGCGGGTCGGGGGCGGGTGCGGGCTCGGCGCCGGTCGCCGCGGGAAGAGACATGGGGTGCGTCACCATTCGTCCTGGCCGCCCGCGGACTCGTCGGCGCGGCGCTGGCGGCGGCGCTCGGCGAGGGCGTGGAGGCGGCGGTCCTCGCCGGTCTCCAGCACCAGCGGGGGGACGGGGGCGGGGCGGCCGTTCAGCCGGTCGAGCGCCACGTAGGTGAGGACGCAGCGGTTGGTCTGGCGGCGCACGCCCGTCTCCACCTGCTCGGCCTCGACGGTGACGAGGACGTCCATCGAGGTCCGGCCGGCGTAGACCAGGCGGCCGTGCGCCTCCACGTAGTCGCTGGCGTAGATCGGCTCGCGGAACTCCACGCGGTCGATGGAGACCGTCACCACCGGGAGCCGGGCGTGCCGGCGCGCCACCACGCCGCCGCACTTGTCCACCAGCGCCAGGATCTCGCCGCCGAACACGTTGCCGTGGTGGTTCAGCTGGTCGGGCATCATGCTCTCCGACAGCGTCGTGGCGGAGTCTCTCGGCGTTTTCCCGGGGAGGGGGGCTTCGTCGTCGGGCATGTCGGTTCCGTCAGGGTCGGGGGCGCGTCGCGTCGGAGCTCGTACTGGGTACTGGGCACTCGGAACTGCGAACTTCGGTGTTGGGCATGTCCCTCCGCTGCGCTCCGGGCCGGGCTGCGGGCGCCGTAGGAAACGATACTACCGTTTCCAACGGCGCGAAGCCCCTGGCGGACTCCACGGTGGCCTCAGCGACGTCACTCGAGCGCGATCCCCTGCGCATCTCCCTCCGCCAGGGTCTTCGCCCTTCGGGCCCGCATCCCTCATGCAACGGCAGTGAACGGCGACGCCGGGCGCGTCTTCCGATCGCGGTGCGCGGGGGGAAGCTACGCGGTGGGGCGGGGGGGCGGCAACGGCGGGGGCGGCTACACGTTCGGCGACGGAATCCGTTGACCAATTCCGTATGCTGCGCTAGGTTAGGCCCCTCTGGCAAAGATCCGTTCCGCTCCGGCGTGCGTTCCCACGGCACGCGCGGGCGCCGTCGTTTTCCAGGTGCCACAGACATTCCTTCGTCTCGGGTGGCGCTCCACGGCGGGCGCGTGCCTCCTTCTCTCGTCCGCTTCGCGCGGGTCGTCCACCCCTCTCCCCGACACGGCACATGGCAGGCGCTGAGCAAACGCTGATCGGGCGGTCCCTGGAGGGCCGGTTCACCCTCGACGCGCCGCTGGGGCGCGGGCGGAGCGGGCTGGTGTTCGCCGGGCGCGACGCGGCCACCGGCGCCGAGGCGGCCGTGAAGGTGCTGGCCGTCCCCCGCGACGCCGAGGCCCGCGAGCGCTTCCGCGCCCTGGTCCGCCGCGAGGCGGGGGCCGCGGCGGCGCTGGCGCACCCGCACGTGGCGGCGGTCCTGGGCTTCGGCACCGACCCGGAGATCAGGGCCGACTACGTGGCCACCGAGCTCCTCCGCGGCGAGCGCCTCTCGGCGGTGCTGGCCCAGCGCGGGCGCCCGCCCCTTCCGCTGGCGCTGCGCATCCTGGGCGAGGCGGCGGCGGCCGTGGGGGCGGGGCACCGCGCGGGGCTGGTGCACCGCGACCTCCGCCCGGCGTCGCTCTTCCTGGTGCGCCCCGAGGGCGAGCGGCAGGTGCGGGTCAAGCTCCTCGGCTTCGGCGTCCCCCAGATGGTCTCGCGCGAGGGGCTGGCCGCCCAGGACGCCTCGCTGCGCGCCTACGCCCCCCCCGAGCAGCTCGCCGCCGGCTCCGCGCGCCTGGGACCGGCGTCCGACGTCTTCGCGCTGGG
>DATACF010000621.1:0-18618 GCA_036259235.1 Longimicrobium sp.
GGCCCGAAGGCCGCGGCGGCACGTCAGGCCTGCTCGGCGACCGCGGGGCCCAGGTCCTTCTGCGACTCGGCCACTGGGGTGCTCTCGGGGGTCTTGAGCCCCAGCTCGACCTCGAAGCGCGAGAGGGCGTCCTCGGCCTGCTGCTCCTCCATCCGCTCCTCGGCCTTGATGTCGTCGATCCCGCGGGCCGAGAGGTCGGCGGCGACCTTCGCCTTGCCGCGGTTGGTGTCGATCTTCTGCTGGATCACCGTCTCCAGCTCGCCGAAGTCGGTGGTGACGTTCATCTCGAAGCTCTCGGCGAGCTTGGCCACCTCGGCCTCGGCCGCGCTCATCTTGAGGTCGGCGTCGTAGCGCTGGATCTTCTCGCGGACCTCGGCGAGCTTCTTGTTGGCGTGCTGGATCTTGAGGAGGGCGTTGTCGTACGCCCCCTGGTGCATCTTCAGCTGCTCGCGGTTGTCCTCGAGGTCCTTCCTGGCGCGCTCCATCTCCAGCGCGAAGCGGGAGGCGGTCTCGCGGTCGCCGGCCTTGAGGTAGCTCTTGACCTTCGACTCCAGACTCGAGAGGTGCTTCTCGCCGGTGGTGACCTGGCGGGTGACCTTCTCGACGAAGCCGGCGTAGAGCTCCAGCCCCTTCCGGCCCTCCTTCAGCTGCTCGACCGCCAGGTCGTACTCGTACTGCATCTGGGCGATCGGGTCCGCCGTCCAGAAGAGGTTGGCGACCTTGTTGAGCTGCGCCCGGAAGGCGGCCCAGAACTTACCCAGGATCATGGCTGGCTCTCCACGGTGGCGGTGTCGCGGACGGTGTCGTGCGCTTGAGCGAAGCCGTCGCCGTAGCCGTCCGCCTCGGCGAGGATCTTCTTCCGGTACACTTCCGACAGCGCTTCCCGGAGCTGGGCGCCGCCGGCGGCGGGGAGGACCTCCCCGCCGACCTCCTCCACGAACGCGAACTTCGCCGGGTCGACGTCGAAGGCCACGAAGTACATCCCCACCCCCCCCTCGCTCCGGTCGCGGATCTCCCGCGCCACCGTCTCCGGGGGGACGCCCCAGGTGTTCTCGCCGTCGGTGACCACGAGGATGTACTTCCGCGTGGCGCCCGAGGCGTAGAGGTCCTTGCGGGCGGCGTTCATCGCCTCGCCGATGGCGGTGTTCCCGTCGGGCGCGGGGAGGGCGTCGAGCGCCGCCCGCACCGCGGCCGGGTCGTACGGCGCGATCGGGAGCGCGGTGGAGACGCCGTCGGAGAAGGGGTAGAGCCCCACCTTCACCGCGATCTCCGGGTTCTCGCGCCGGTGCTCGGTGGTCGCCTCCAGCACGCGCGCCACGGCGTCGCGGGCGAGCGCGTACTTGGGCGTCCGGCTCCCCGGCGCGGTGTCGGCCATCGACTCCGACTGGTCGATCAGCACCGCCACCGCGATCCCCGGCGTCTCGTCGACCGTGGACCGGAAGAGGCCGGTGTCGGGCGCCTCGGGGTCGTCGAGGGTGGGCGGCTCGAGCGTGGACGCGCTGTCGTCGGCCTGCTCGCCCTGCTGGAATGCGTTGAACAGGGTGCAGGTCGCCATCATCCCCAGGAGGACGACGACGCCCATCCAGCTGCTTCCGGAGGATTGGTTGCGTCCCATCTCAGGCCGGGTCGAAGGCGTCGGGGTGCGCGTGGCCGGGGTCCGGTCCGTGAGCCGCGGATGTTTGGTACGGGAATGACCGGGCGCGAGATTCAACGTCGCGCGGGCGGAACGCGCTGCGGCGAAAGCGGTTGGCCGATCTGGGCGGTGGAGGCGGACGCTCGGGCGGGGACGGCGGGGCCGGCCCCGCTGCAAGTGCGGGAATATCGTGGCGGGTTGGACGATGGGCAAGTGGGAGCGGACGGATGCCCCCCCGGAGCTACGGCGCCGCGCGGGCGGTGTCGCGCGGCTGGGCGAAGCCGTCGCCGTAGTCCTCCGCCTCGGCGAGGATCTTCGTCCGGTACACTTTCGAGAGCGCTTCGCGGAGCTGGTCGCCGCCCGCGGCGGGGAGGACCTCGCCGCCCGCCTCCTCCACGAAGGCGAACTTCGCGGGGTCGACGTCGAAGGCCACGAAGTACATCCCGACGCCCCCCTCGCTCCGGTCGCGGATCTCCCGCGCCACCTCCGCGGGGGAGACGCCGGTGGTGTTCACGCCGTCGGTGACCACGAGGATGTACTTCCGCGTGGCGCCGGAGTGGTAGAGCTCGAGGCGGGCGGCCTCCATGGCCTCCCCGATGGCGGTGAAGCCGGAGGGGGCGACGGTGCGCTCCAGCGCGGCGCGGACCGCGGCCGAGTCGTACGGGGCCATGGGGAGCGCGGTGAGGACCTTCGTCGAGAAGTAGTAGACGCCGACCTTCACCGGGGTCTCCGGGTTCTCGCGCAGGTGGCCGGCGGTGGCCTCCAGGACGCGTGCCACGGCGTCGCGGGCCAGCACGTTCTTCGGCGTCTCGCTCCCCGGCGGGGGCTCGCGCATCGACGTCGACCGGTCGATCAGCACCGCCACCGCGATCCCGGGCGCCTCGGGGACGTACGTGGGGTAAGGCGCGACGGCAGGCGCGGAGTCGGGCGCGGCCTCCGCGGCGGCGGCGGGCGGGTCGTCGGGGAGGTCCGCGGGGTCGCCGGAGCCGCCCCCGTCGCTGCATGCGAGGAAGAAGCTCGCGAGCGCCACGAGGGGGGCGAAGACGAAGAACATCAGCTTCGTTCCGAGATCCGGTTCGGATTTCATCCTGGGCAGGGTCAGGCGTCGAAGGAGCGACCGGGGGTCCCGGTCCACGATCCGGACTTCTCGTACGAGCGATTCCGGACGCGAGATTCACCCCCGCGCTGGGATGGACGTGGCGTAACACGATGCGGCGGAAGCGGATCGCTACTCCCGCAGCCGCACTCCCGTGCTCCCCTCGCCCGCGGCGCCCTCGGCCAGCAGCGCGTCGATCACGGCGCCGATCGCCTCTTCCAGCCGCGCGCCGGTGCGGCTGAAGCCGAAGAGGGCGCGGACCTGGGCGGTGAGCTCCTTCCGCGGCAGGCCGCCCGTCGCGCGCAGCACGCGGACGACGGCGTCGCGGTACTCCTCGGGGGCGATGCGCTCGGCGGGGATGCGGGTGCCGGCGCGGGAGCGGAGGGCGAACGAGCCGTCCGCGCGCCAGACGAAGTCGCCGCGGCGCTCCAGCTTTCCCGCCTGCGCGGCCACGTCGAGCGCCTGCGCGATGCGCGCCTCCACGCGGCTCCCCGCGCGCGACAGGCCCCACATCGCCGCCACGCGCGCCGACAGGTCGTCGAAGTGCACCGGCGCCTCGGCCTCGACGACGCTGTCGATGGCGCTCAGCAGCCCGGAGATGTGCGCGGTGACGAGGTCGCCCTGGAAGCGCTGCGTGGCGTCCGCCATCCGGTACGGCTCGGCGTCGAGCGGACCGGGCGCGGGCGTCTGTGTCCGAGCCGAAGACGACGGCGCGGCGGACGACGGCTCGGACGACGTCGTGCCATCGGCCGAATCGCCGGCGAGCGTCTGGACGGGCGGAGCCGACGCGGCGCGCTCGGCTTCCGCCTGCGCCCGGTCCGCGTCCGCGCGGGCGGCGGCCTCCTGCGCATCGGCGGCCTTCTGGCGGGCGCGGACGCGGGACTCCTCGACGAGGCGGAGGATGCGCTCGGTCTGGCCGTCGCGGTCCTTGAACCAGTCGGTCGACCAGACGCGGTGGATCTCCCAGCCGCGGTTCTCCAGCACCTGCTGGCGGAGGCGGTCGCGGTCGCGGGCGGTCTGCGACGCGTGGTAGGCGGCGCCGTCGCACTCGATCCCGCAGACGTAGCGGCCCGACGTCTCGTCGTCGAGGACCGCCAGGTCGATCCGGTATCCCGCCACCCCCACCTGCGGCTGGAGCTTCAGGCCGCGCTTCGTCAGCTCCTCCAGCACCTCACGCTCGAAGACCGACTCCGTCTCCGCCGCCGCGCTCGCCTCCAGCCCCTCCAGCTGCCCGCGCTCGGCGTAGAGGAGGAACTCGCGCAACAGCCGCGCGCCGCGCGAGGCGGTGGCGGCCAGGTTGATGTCGTCGCCGCGCATCGACGAGAAGACGACCATCCGCCGGCGCGCGCGGGTGGTGAGGACGTTGAGGCGCCGCCACCCGTTCTCGCCGTTGATGGGGCCGAAGTTGTAGCGCAGCCGCCCGTCGCGCGCCCTGGCGTAGGTGACGCTGAGGAAGACGACGTCGCGCTCGTCGCCCTGGATGTTCTCCAGGTTCTTGACGAAGAAGGGCTCGGCGCGGTCGCGGGCGAAGAAGGGCTCCAGCGCGGGGTCCTGCCGCCGGCGGAGCTCCAGCTCGTCCTGGATGGCGATCTGCTGGCGGAGGTTGAAGGTGCCGACGCCGAGCGACAGCTCCGGCGCCTCCTTCGCGTGCCGCACCACCGCGTCGGCCACGCGGCGGGCCTCCACGAGGTTGAGCCCCTTCCCCTCGTAGACCCCGTCCGGGAGGTGCTCGAAGACGAGCCCGGCGGCGTGGCTGGCCGTCTCCACCGAGGGGAAGGTGTGGAGGTCGGCGTCGTAGAAGGAGACGTTGGAGAAGGTGATCAGCGACTCGTGCGTGCTCCGGTAGTGCCAGCGGAGCCGCGTCTTGGGCACCCCCGCGGCCATGAACTCCTCCAGGATGCTCTCGGCGTCCTCGAAGAGCGGCATCCCGTCGTCGCCGCGCTGCACCTCCTGCTGCCCGGCCATGACCGCGAAGAAGTTGGTCGGCGGGAGCTGGTTGGGGTCGCCGACGACCACCAGCCGCGCGCCGCGGACGATGGCGCCCACCGCGTCCTCGGCGGGGAGCTGGCTGGCCTCGTCGAAGATCACCAGGTCGAAGCTCGGCAGCCCGCCGTCCAGGAGCTGCGCCACGGTGAGCGGGCTCATCAGGAAGCACGGCTTGATGGCGCGGATGGCCGCCCCGCCGCGCTTCATCACCGTCCTGAGCGGCGCGTGGCCCCGCTGGCGCGCCATCTGGCCCTGGAGGAAGGGGAGCGCCTCCTTCGCCTCGGGGGTGCGCAGCCGCTCCTGCACCGCGTCGCGGAGCCGGGCGACGAGCTGGTCGCGGTTCTCGCGGAGCACCTGCTCGTCGAGGCGCCGGAACTCGGCGACGCGCTGCTCGTGCGTGAGCGTGGCGAAGCCCTTCAGCGGCTCGCGCTGCTGCACGACGGCGTTCACCCACTTCTGGTGGAAGGCGCGCTGGAAGGCCCGCGGGAGGTCGGCGAAGGCCACCTCCCCGGCGAACGCGGGCGCCAGCACCTCCTTCGCCACCCCCGCCGCCACCTTCTGCCGCACCATCTCGAACGCCGCCCACCGCGGCGCGAGCGCGACGCCCCCTTCGAGCGCCGCCGCCCGCGCGTCGACCTCCGCCAGCGGCGCGATTGCCAGCCACTCCGCCGGCCACTGGCCTAGCGCGCGAAGGTCGCCGAGCGTCTTGGAAGCGGCCGACGCGGCGTCGCGAAGCTGGTTCGCGAGCGAGACGTCGGGGTGCGGGCGCGAGGCCAGCTCCGTGGCCTTGTCGTCGAGCCCGTGCGCCACGCAAAGGCCGCGGAACTCCACCACCCAGCGGACGTAGCCGTCCAGCGCGTCCCAGGCGCTCTTCTCCCCCTGCCACAGCCCGCCGAAGAGCTGCCGCGCGGCCGCGTCGCTCGCCTCCAGGGCGGCGCGCTCGCGGCGGAGCTCGTCGACGCGCTTCATCTCCTCCGCCTGCTCCAGGAGCGAGGCGCTGTAGGAGGGGAGGCGGTACGCGAGCCAGCGGCGCTTGACGAGGCGATGGCGGCCGTTGAGGAAGTTGAGGAAGCGGAAGAAGCCGCTCTCCTTCTCCTCGATGAAGGCCACGTCGGCCGCGTGGTCCTGCGTCACCACGTCGGAGGTGAAGCGCTCGCCCACGCGCTGGCGCAGGCCGGCGACGCGGCGGCCGCGCTCGATCAGCTCGGCGGCCTCGCGCGGCGGCGCGTTCCACGCCTCGCTGCGGAGGACGGCGAGGGGCGCGCCGGGCGAGCGCCCCATCACCTCCGCCACCTCCGCCGCCGTCTCCACGTCGGCGAAGGTGCGGACCGGGGGGAGGCCGAAGGCGGCCTGGACCTCGGCGGCGAGACGGACCACCTCGGCCAGCTTCGTCCGGAGATCGGGGAGGAGCGCGCGGGCGTCGTCGAGGTCGTCGGAGCTCCAGAAGGTGCGCCCGCTGTCGCGCCAGGGGTGCGCGGCGACGTCGCCCACCTCGGCGGCGGCGGTGGCCAGCGCCTCCAGGTCGCGCACGGCCTCCTCGAGCTGCGCGCGGGTGACGGCGTCGACGGAGGCTTCGAGGCGGAGCTTCGGCGCGTCCTGGAGCGCCATCAGCTCGCCGAAGCCGCGGTACGGGGTGAGCTCGGCCGCGCCGTAGGGCGTGTGGACGGCCTCGACGTAGGCGGTGAGCTGCGAGCGGACGGCGTCGAGGCGGGCGGTGGCGCCGTCGGAGGGCTTCGGGCGCTGGAGGGAGTTGTCGAGGGCGCGGCCGATCTCCCTGACCACGGCGCGCTTGTTGGCCTTGGACGAATGGAGCTCCAGGCAGAAGTCGCCGAGACCGGCGTTCACCAGGCGGGTGTGCACCACCTGGAGGGCGGCCATCTTCTCGGCCACGAAGAGGACGGTCTTCCCCGCCGCGAGCGCCTGGGCGATCAGGTTGGTGATCGTCTGCGACTTCCCCGTCCCCGGCGGCCCCTCGAGGACGAGGTCGTGGTCTCGCGAGACGGCGGCGATGGCGCGGAGCTGCGAGGAGTCGGCGTCGACCACCTGGAAGGTGCGCTCGGGGGGGAACTCGGCGTCGAGCTCCATCTCGCGCACGTCGTCGGGGAGGCCGACGACGCTGTCGCCCCTGCGGGTGACGAGCTGGCGGATGAGGCGGTGCCCGGCGAAGCTCCCGGCGTTCCCCTCCAGGTCCTTGTACATCACGAACTTCTGGAAGGCGAAGAGCCCCAGGTGCACTTCCGTCGTCACCGTCCACCCCGCCTGGCCGGCGACGGCGTCGCGGACGGCCTGGAGGAAGGTCTGGAGGTCGTAGTCGTCGGCGATCTCGTCGGCCGCGGGGAGGTCGGGGAGGGCGATCCCGTAGTTCTTCCGGAGGAGCTCGGCGAGCGCGGGGTTGACGATGGGGTCGTCGTCGGTGGGCTTCGCGACGTACCCCGTGCCGGCCGACTTCCGCTCCAGCTCGACGGGGAGGAGGACGAGGGGGGCCTTGAAGACCTGCTCGGCGTCCTTCGCCTCGCGGTAGTGGAGCATCCCGAGGGCGAGGAAGAGGGCGTTGACGCCCTGCTCCTCCAGCGTCTCGCGCGCCTGCTCGTCGATGCGGCGGAGGGAGACGTCGAGCTTGTCGGGCGCGGCGGTGGTCTGGAGGACGTCGTCCCGGTGCCGCGCGTCCAGCGACGCCGCCTCGTACGGCGCGAACGACGGCGCCGCGGTCGTGTCCTCCTCCTCCAGCTCCGCCACCAGGTCGTCCATCGGCGCGCCGGAGTCGTCCACCCGAAAGTATCCCTCGGGGACCTCGCCCGCGGCGGATCCATCGGCCGTCGTCGCATCGGCCGCAGTCTCATCGACCACAGCCGTATCGACCGCTCCCGCATCCCCGCCCGCGGCCGGCGCCGCGGTCGATCCATCCGCCGCCGTCGCCGGAGTGGATGACGGAGAGCCCGCCGTCGCTTCCGGTGACACCACCGGCGACGCGGCCGTCGTCTTCGCCTTCGCCGCCGCGCCGTCGGCCTCGGCGGCGGCGTGGAAGCGCATGGGCTTGCCCTGGAGGTAGAGGCGGCGGAAGACCTCGGCGGGCTGCTCGTCGACGACGGTGATCGTCGAGACCTTGGTCGCGCGGAAGTTGAGGGCGCGGTTGCGCTTGGTGAGGTCCAGCAGCTTCCGCTTCCAGTGGTCGACGGACGCCACGACCTTCGCGTCGTCGCCCTGCTGGACCGGCACCGGGGGGACCGCGCTCTCGGTGGTGCTCATGGGGCCTGCTCGGAGGGAAAGCGGAAGGGCGCGCGAACGAAGGTCCGCATCGCGCACGGGCTCAAGGGCCGAAGCCTGATGTTTAGCGCGGGACACGGTGCGGGACAAGAGGAAAGCGCACCCGCCGCCCCGCGCTCCACGAGGCCCGATCGAGGCGCTTCATCCCTCGCCCACACCACGGACGGCGACGAGGAGTCCGCGCAGGCGGACTTCGCGCCGTCGTTGCCGCGGTGCCGCGGTTTCAATTGAACCGCCGGGCGGGGTCCGCCGCCCCCACCGTCGCCCGCCGCCACGCGCGGATACTCCGTTCGAAGGCCGGAGAGGCCGGGATTTCGCACCGTCGGCCGGGACTCGCGTCGCCCGCGACGGCGCAAAGCGTTCTCCCGCCCTCTCCTGCGCCCCCTGTTCCGATTCGCGACACGCTGTCCCCGCCCGCAACAGGCTGTCTCGCTACGCTACACTCCGTTCCGGTCCCATCTCCCCGCCGCCCCGCCTCGAATCGCATCCAACCCCAATCTCCCGAACGACTTAACCCACCTCGCAAACAGGTGCCGCCGCGCGGTCCCCGTCCTGCCAAAGAGCACATCGAACCTCAGACCATGTCCGATCGCTCCCGCCCCACCCGTGGGACCGGCCGGCCATGCGAAGCACACGGGAGTGAAGGCATGCGCAAGAGGCAGTATCTGGCCCTGGCCCTGGCGGCGGCGTTGTCCGCGTGCGGCGGCGGCGGCGCGGCGACGGGCCCCGGCGACGGGGGGAACGGCGGCGGGGGCGGCGGAAACAGCAACGGCTTCGCCTCGCTGAACCTGAACCCCGCCAGCGGCACGGTGGAGGTCGGCGGCACCTTCCAGCTCAACGCCACCCCGGTGGACGGGAGCGGGAACACGGTGAACGGCCTCCCCGCCCCCACCTACGAGTCGGCCGACGCGGCGAAGGCCACGGTGGACGGCACCGGGCTGGTGCGGGGCGTCGCCGCGGGGCCGGTCGTCATCCGCGCCATCCTGGCCGCGGGGGGGAAGACCGACACCGCCACGGCGAGCCTCACCGTCGTCCCCGCCGCGGGCGCCGGGGCCGCCTTCACCTCGCTGGCCGTCACGCCGGACTTCGGCACCGTCCCGGTGGGCGGCACGCTGACGCTGACGGCCACGCCGAAGGACCAGAGCGGCCAGGCCATGACCGGCCTCCCGGCAGCCGTCTGGAGCACCTCCGACGCCAGCCGCGCCACCGTGGCCAACGGCGGCGTCGTCACCGGGCACGCGGCGGGGACGGTGACGGTCACCGCGCGCGTCACCCACGGCGGCGTCACCCGCGAGGCGGCGGCGAACGTCACCGTCACCCAGCAGACGCCGGGCGCCCCCAGCACCGCCACCGTCGATGGGATCGAGGACGCCTTCTCGCCCAGCGCCGTCACCATCGCGGCCGGCGGCACGGTGACGTGGACGATGACCGAGGAGGAGCACGACGTCACCTGGAGCGGCAACGCGCCCCCGGGCGGCAACATCCCCCGCATCGACGACGACGAGCCGGTCAGCCGCACCTTCCCGGCGGCCGGGACCTACACCTACACCTGCGAGCGCCACGACGGCGAGCACGGCGGCACGGTGGAGGTGAAGACCGGGCAGACGCAGAACCCCGTCTTCACGGCGGTGACGCTGAGCCCGGCCAGCCCCTCGGTGCAGGTGGGCACCACCCTCCAGCTCACCGCCACCCCGCGCGACCAGAACGGGCTGGCCATGAGCGGCCTCCCCGCCGCCACCTTCGCCAGCAGCGACCCGGCGAAGGCCACCGTCAGCGCCACCGGCCTCGTCACGGGCGTCGCGGCCGGGACGGCCACCGTCACGGCGACCGTCACCAGCGGCGGGACGACGCGCACGGCCACCGCGACGGTGACGGTGACCACCACGCCCACCCAGCCCCAGCAGCCCAGCACCGCCACGGTGACGACGTCGGGCGTGCGCTTCGTCCCCGCCGACGTGACGATCGCCGCGGGCGGCACGGTGACGTGGAGGATGGCCGAGACGCGGCACAACGTGACCTTCTCGGGCGCCGCGCCCACGGGGGGCAACATCCCCGACACCGACGAGGGCGGGAGCGCCTCGCGCACCTTCCCGACCGCGGGGACCTACACCTACACCTGCACCCGCCACAGCGGGATGAACGGCCGGGTGATCGTCCAGTGACGATCCGCCCGGGACCGAAGACGGCGAATCCGAGACCCACCCACCCGTAGAGAGCACGAAAGGAAGGACCCGATGCGCAAGACGACGACGATCCTGGCGGCGACGGCGGCGGCGGTGATGGCGGCCCTGGGCGCGCGCGGAAGCGCGGAGGCCGCGCCCCCCCCGGCCACGCACGAGGTGAAGATGTACATGGAGGGCCCCGCGGCCCGCTTCGAGCCCGCCCGCCTCACCATCCGCGCGGGCGACCGGGTGCGCTTCGTGACCGTCTCCGGCGCGCCGCACAACGTCTCCTTCGACCCCGCCAAGGTCCCCGACGACGCCGAGCGCGCCCTCGCGGCCGCCATGCCCAACCAGATGCAGCCGCTCTGGGGCCCGCTCCTGACCGACCCCAAGGGCGAGTACACCATCGCCTTCACCGGCGTGAAGCCCGGGACGTACGAGTTCTTCTGCATGCCCCACATGGCGATGGGGATGAAGGGCACGATCACGGTCCAGTAAAGGAGAAAAGAAGTCCTGAGTCCTGAGTGCCAAGTCCAAAGTGGGGATCGAGCACTCAGAACTCAGGACTCAGGACTCAGGACTCAGGACTCAGGACTTTTTTAGCAGTTCTGCCCGTTCCCCATTCGGATTCCCAGGAGCCCGACCGTGAGACTCGTCCGCGCCGCGTGCGCATCCCTGATGATGCTGGCCGTCCTCGCCCCCGCGGCGCGGGCCCAGTCGCTGCTCGACCGCCCGCCCAACCTCTCGGGCGCGTGGGTGGGAAGTAAGGGGCAGCTGTACTTCCACTTCCTCCACCGCTTCACCAGCTCGCCGGCGCCCGCGCGGAAGGTGAACAACGTCCCCACCTTCACCGTGGCGGCGGGGCTCCCGCTGCGCACGCTGGTGGGGCTGCACTACGCCACCAACTCGACGCTGGCGCCGGGCTTCCCCAACGAGTGGGAGTTCTTCGCCCGCCACGCCCTCTTCCAGCAGGACCGCGGCTTCCCGGTCGACGTTGGATTCCAGGCCGGGTACAACAACGCCTCCGACGGCGTCGACGGCGAGGTGTCGCTGGCGCGGCGGGTGGGCGCGCTCCGGCTGGTGGCGGCCGGGCGCGCGCTGGCCGACCCCGACTCGGCCGGCGGGCGCGAGCTCGCCGTCGGCGGCGGGGGGACGCTGCGGATCTCGCGCTACTTCGCCCTGGCCGGCGACGTGGCGACGCTCCTGGAGCGCGAGGAGGGCGACCAGCTGGCCTGGAGCGCCGGGCTCCACCTGGCCATCCCCCACACGCCGCACACCCTCTCGCTCCACGCGGCCAACACCAACGCCTACACCCTCCAGGGGCTCTCGCGCGGCGAGGACCGGGTGCGCTACGGCTTCGAGTTCACCATCCCGCTCACCCTGTCGCGCTGGTTCGGCCGGAGCGGCGGCGGCGCGGCGGCGGCCCCGGCGGCGCCCCCTCAGGCTCCCGCGGCGCAGGCGGGCGGCGTGGCGGCCAACGGGCAGGTGGTGCGCGCGGGCATGCGGAACCTGGCCTACACGCCGGCCCGGATCGAGATCGCCGCCGGGACGACGGTGGAGTGGACCAACAACGACCCGCTGGCGCACACGGTGACGGCGCTCGACAAGAGCTTCGACTCGGGACCCATCGAGTCGGGGCGGACGTGGCGCCACACCTTCACGCAAGCAGGCACCTACGACTTCAACTGCACTCCGCACCCCTTCATGAAGGGAACGGTGGTGGTCCGATGAGCATCCGATCCTCCTACTCCTTCGCCTGCGCCGCCTTCGCGGCGCTCGTGGCCGTCGCCTCCACCGCCGGGTGCTTCTCGGAGCGCGTCGCGGGCGCCGACGACACCGAGCCGACCGCCGCGGAGCTCTGCAACGGCACGCAGGCCAACGTGGTCCGCATCCGCGAGTACGCCTTCGGGCCCACCTCCCTCCAGGTCAGTGCCGGGACCAAGGTCTACTTCGCCAACTGCGACGTCGACACGCACACCAGCACCTCCGACGCGGGCGTCTGGGACTCCGGCTCGCTCTCGCCGAACACCGTCTACTCGCGGGTGTTCGACGCGGCCGGGAGCTACCCCTACCACTGCGATCCGCACCCGTTCATGAAGGGGACGGTGGTGGTGAATTAGGTGGGTGCTCAATGGTTCTGTCGACTTTCAAGTCCTAAAGTCCTGAGCCCTGAGTCCCAAGTGCTGAGTTGTCGGGTCGATGGCTTCTGTGCAGTTCAGGACTTGGACTACTCACCTGGCCGCCGGCTCCGCGGACGGCGAGCACGCACGAAGGGCGGCGCACCACGCGGTGCGCCGCCCTTCGCATGGGGCCCGGGAGGCGGGAGGCTCCGCCGCCCGGGCGCCCTGCACCGGGCCGATCAGTTCACGCGGACGGCGAGCAAGTCGACCAGCTTGTCGCGCTCCAGCCCCGACACCGAGCCCGGGGAGCGCTGGATGGGCGCGAAGTCGATGAGGAACACGACGACGACGAGCACCGCGTAGATGGCGATCTCGATGTCGACGACCGGGTCGGCGATGGCCTCGGCCTCGCGGACGGTCTCGTACAGCGGCTGCGAGGTGAGGCCCAGCTTCACCCGCTTCGCCGCGTCCTGCAGCGCCGCCTCGATGGCGAGGTGGTCGCCGCTGCGCACCGCGGACTCGAAGCGCCCGAAGAACGAGGGGTCCTCCTTGGCGATCCGGGCCACGACCGCGTCCTGGAGCTTGCGGACCTGCGCGGCGCGCTCGGGCGTCTGCGCGCGCTCCTCGACGCTCCGCCCCTCCCACAGCTCGGGGAGGAGCCCGGCGACGGGGCCCTGCCCGAAGAAGATGCCGCGGAGGAGGGTCTCGCCGTCGTACCGGGCCACTTCCGCGACGCTCTCGGTGGGGGCCGAGAGGTCGCCCGCGCAGCCGGTGCTGAACGCCAGCGCGCCCAGGAGGATCGGCGAGACGATGCGGGTGACGAGCGGGTGGCGGGTGTTGCTGTAGTGCATGGGTCTGGCTCCCTGCAGGGGTGGGTGCGTCCCCGGCCGGCGACGGTCCGGCCGGAGGGTGGGGCGCCGTCCGCGTCGCCCGCGGCGGGCCCCGATATCGTTACGCCGGATCGTGTCCACTTCAAACTCGCGGTGGCCCGTTCAGTGCGTCCACAGGCACCGGAGTGGCGACCGGGCCGAATCGTGCTCCGAAAATCTCCGGTCTTTTTCGCTCAGCCCGCCGGGCGGGGCGGGAGGCGGGCCTCCAGGGCGCGGGCGAGGGCCTCGGGCTCGTCGGTCCCCAGGCGGAAGCGGCGGCCGCTCCGGAGGCGCACCTCGACGGCGCCCGTCCCCGAGACGTTGTAGAGCCGCCCGCCCCCGGGGAAGTGCCGCAGCCCCCACCCCCAGAGGGGCGAGTTGCGCACCGGGCGGACCTCCTCGACCTCCGCCAGCGGCACCGACCGCCGCACCAGCCCCGGCCCGAAGCGCCACACCAGCCGGTCGCGCTCGAGCCGGATGGTGAGGGTGCAGAAGAGGACGCCGCACACCACCGCCGCCGCCAGCCCCAGCGCCGAGCCCGGCCGTCCCTCCCGGACCACGCTCCACCCGAACCCGACGGCCATCGCGCCGGTCACGGCCAGGAAGAGCCACCCCACCTGCGTGTGCGCGTAGTCGTCCCGCATCCCGTCCTCCCTCACCGGACCGAAGCCACCGTCACCCCGCCGCGGGCCCCGCCGCCACCGCCGCCGCGGCGGGGACGGGGAGGGGCGCCGGGGCCGGCGCGGGGAGCGCGCGCGGCGCCCACCGCCGGAGCCGCGCCTCCAGGGCGTACAGCCACTTCCATTCCTCGCGCACCGGCCAGAGGAAGAGGACGAGCCCCGCCCACATCACCAGGGCGAAGGTGATCAGCCCGTGCACCAGGGCGATCCCGAAGTGGAAGAGGATCCCCAGCGCCAGCATCTTCTTGCGGTGGCGGGGCTCCATCACCAGCGCGGCGAAGAGGAAGGTCTCCAGCAGCAGCGCCCCCCAGGTGAGCGCGGTCACCGCCAGCGGGTTCGCCAGCAGCGGCATCCCCAGCGGCCGCAGCCACGGCGCCAGCCCGAAGGAGGGGTCGCTGAACCAGTAGTAGACGGCCGTCCCGTCGGCCCACTCCTGCACGGGGAACTTGCCGATGGAGGCGTGGAAGTAGATCCCCGCCATCTGCAGCCGCACCATCCAGAGCGCCGAGAGCGCCACCAGCCGCCGCCGCTCCGACGCCGCCTCCGCCGGCCGCTGCCAGTGCCACTTCCGCGGGTCGGTGAGCGTCACCGGGATGAGGAGGAGGGTGAGGATGGCCGCGATCTGGTCGCCGCCGTCGACCAGGATGGCCGTGGTGACGAAGGAGAAGTTGATGTACCAGTGGAGGACGCCCGTGTAGCGCGGCCGCCACCCCGAGGCGATCACCAGGAGGAGCGCCACCACGACCCAGCGGACGACCTCCAGCCGGTCGGAGGGGACGACGCAGAAGAGCGCGGCCTTCGAGACGTCGTGGCACACCGGGGCCAGCGGGACGCCCACGGTGGGGCGGAAGAGGCTGGTGCTGTGGCTGAAGGCGAAGGTGAGCGCGGTCCCCAGCGCCATCATCGTCCGGGCGGCCCCGACGACGTTCGTCCAGGGCTCGCCCCCCGCCGCCCACTCGCGGGCGGCGCGTCCGGCGCGGCTCAGCATGCGACCTCCAGGCGGATGACGGTGGACGGCATGACGATGGGCTTCTCGGCGCGGGCCCACGCCCACGGCACGGGCTTCTGGCGCACCACCCCCAAGGTGCCGCAGAGGGTGCGGCGGCCGGGCGAGCGGTTGGCGACGCGGGCGGCGGCGGAGGCGGCGCTCAGGCAGTCGCGGGGCTCCCCCGTGCACTCGCTCCAGCGCTTCGGCGAGACCCCCTCCAGCACCAGCCCCAGCTCGACCCCCTGCGCCCGGGCGCGGCGGTTCATCCCGAAGGCGTTCGACGGTTTCGCGTGCGGCCCCAGCGAGACGTCGGCCCACCCCCCGGACTCGAGGCGGTAGAGGGCGGGGCGGGGCTCGCGCGGGCTCTTGGTGAAGAACGCCCACCCCTCGGGCGCCCACACCGTCGTCCGCAGCGCGTGGGCGTACGGGAGGCGGAGCGGGTTGTAGGGGAGGGCGGCGTGCACCACGTAGAGGAGCACCACCATCCAGATCCCGGCGAGCCCCAGGGCGAAGCCGCCCAGCTCGCGAAGGCCGTCGTTCCGCGGTTCCTTCATGGTTCCTGCCCGGTTGGAGGCGCCGGGGCCCCGAAGGGCGGCCCGGCGGTGGGAGAGTGCGGCGCGCGATGCCCGGCCCGGGGGCCGGCGCCCGGCGCGAAAAGAGACGCTCGGTCCGAGCCTCGAAGCCGATCGTCAGCGAGCTGACGTGGAGGCGCAAAGAGGATGAGTCAACGACCTGGGCCGTCTGTGGCGTGTGAAGCAATCATATGTTTAAGGATCAGTTTTGCGCAACCCCGAAATTCTGCTTCACGACAATTCGTTATTTCCTCGCAATGCAGATCCCCGACAAAAACAGAGATCCGGTGCGAGATTTTCGGCGTCCGAAGCACGGAACGGACACCCGCCCTTCCGGCAGATCGATGACCGGCGCGCGACGGCGAGCCTTCGCGCAGAGGGTTGCGCGGAGGCGCGCAGGCCGGACCGGGGCGACTCGGATGTTTATCCGACGATAGTCGGGAATGGAGATGCGTGCAACCCCTGTCCGCCGGAGAGGACGAAAACGCGGGCGCCCCTGGAGGGAGCGCCCGCGTCCTGCTACCGGCGAGGGTGGCACAGCGAAGAACGCCGGCTCGGCCGCCCCCGTCGTACTTCCGTGCCTTCCGTCCTACAGCCGCGGGTCCACCGGCTCCGACTCGAGGGCCAGGACGCCGAAGACGCACTCGTGGACGCGGCGGAGGGGCTCGCCGCGGACGAAGCGCTCCAGCGCCTCGACGCCGAGCGCGAACTCCCGCAGCGCCAGCGAGCGCTTCCCCCCCAGCGCGCGCTTCCGCAGCCGCTCCAGGTGCTCGGGGAAGGTGTACTCCGGGCCGTAGATGATGCGCAGGTACTCGCGGCCGCGCACCTTCACCGCCGGCTGCGCCACCCCCCGCTTCCCCCGCGCGACGAACGACAGCGGCTTCACCACCATCCCCTCGCCGCCCCGCTCCGTCATCGCCTCCCACCACGCCGTCGCCTCGGCCTCCGACGCCGGGTCGGTGACGTCGACCACGCGGTATTCCGTCGGATACAGCAGCCGATCCGACGCGGCCCGCGCCTTCGCGATCCACTCCAGGTGCCAGAGGTGGTCCCTGTCCACGTGCACGGCGCCCTCGGTGGCGAGGACGTGGAAGGGGGCCAGGCGCAGGTCGGCCACCGACTCCACCGGCCAGCAATAGCGCCGGTACGCCGCCTCGTACGCGTGCACCAGCCGCTCGCGCTCGGCGAAGCGCGCGGCGAGCTCGTCCGTCCCCGCCCCGCGCGCCGCCGCCCGGCGGAGGACGTCGTTCGCCTCCGCGAGCGACGCGCGCGCGGCGGCGCCCACGGCGGCGTACTGGTCGCGGATGAGCGCCTGGGCCTTGGCCGACCACGGCATCAGCTCGCAGTCGAGGACCGACCACCCCGTCCCCAGCGCGTCCCAGAAGCCGCAGGCGGAGAGC
This sequence comes from Longimicrobium sp., assembly GCA_036259235.1. Taxonomy (GTDB): domain Bacteria; phylum Gemmatimonadota; class Gemmatimonadetes; order Longimicrobiales; family Longimicrobiaceae; genus Longimicrobium. The sequence continues at coordinate 16,771 of DATACF010000621.1, forward strand.
GCGTCGCGGACGATCTCCAGCGCCTCCCGCTCCAGCGCCGCGTCGTCGAAGAAGCGGCGGCCGGTGCGGGTGTAGACGATCCCGATCCCCTCGTCCGCCACCCCGAAGCGGCGGCGCGCCGTCTCCTCGTCGCGGCAGACGACGACGACCGCGCGCGAGCCCATGTGCTTCTCCTCGCACACCACCTTCGGCACCCCCTCGTGCCGGTAGTAGGCGAAGGCGCCCGACGGGTGCTCCAGGAGCCCCGGCTCGCGGCTGGTCTCGGACGGCGACATGGTGGGCGGGAGATAGACCAGCCACCGCGGGTTGGCGGCGAAGCGGCTCATCACCTCCAGCGCCGCCGCGGCGTTCTCCTCGCGGATGGTGACGCCGCGATGCAGCCGCGTCTCCACGCTCCGCTTCCCCGCCACGTCGGCCAGGTCGAGGACGTCGTCCACCGCCTGCTGCGCGCTGGCGCCCGGCGCCGCGCCCTCGGGGAGGAAGGGGCGCGACGGCTCGGCGTACACCGCCCGCGCGGGGACGGAGACCAGCGTCCGCTCGGGGTAGCGGAGCGCGGTCAGCTTCCCGCCGAAGACGCACCCGGTGTCGACGTTGATGGTGTTGTTCACCCACTCGGGCTCGGGAACGGGGGTGTGGCCGTAGACGACCGTCGCCCGCCCCCGGTACTCGGCCGCCCAGTCGTAGCGCACCGGGAGCCCGAACGCGTCCGTCTCCCCCGTGGTCTCGCCGTAGAGCGCGAAGGCGCGCACCTCGCCCGAGGCGCGCCCCTGGAGCGCCTCCTTCATCCCCGCGTGCGCCACCACCAGCCGCCCGCCGTCGAAGACGTAGTGGCTCACCAGGCCGTCGAGGAACGCCGCCACCCGCTCGCGGAAGTCCGGCGTCTCGGCCTCCAGCTCCTCCAGCGAGCGCGCCAGCCCGTGCTTCACCTGCACGTTCCGCCCGCGGAGCGCCCGCACCAGCTTGATGTCGTGGTTGCCGGGGACGGCCAGCGCCGCCCCCGCCTCCCCCATCGACATCGCCGTCTTCAGCACGTCCACCACGCGCGGGCCGCGGTCGACCAGGTCGCCCACGAAGACGACGCGGCGCCCCTCGGGGTGGCGGCGGACGCCGTCCTCGCCGGCCCCGTAGCCGAGCGCGTCGAGGAGCGCCTCCAGCTCGTCGCCGCACCCGTGCACGTCGCCGACGATGTCGAAGGGGCCCGTGTCGTCGCGGCGGTCGTTCCAGAGCGGCTGGCGGACGACGGTCGCCCGCTCGAGGTCGTGCTCGCCCAGGACGAAGACGTGGCGGAACCCCTCGCGCTCCAGGTTGCGGATGGAGCGGCGGAGCTGCGACACCTGCTGGGGGATGACGTGCGGCGGCACCTGGCGGTCGGTGCGCGCGTGGTTCCGCTCGACGCACACCCGCTCGGGGACGTTCAGGACGATGGCGACGGGGAAGACGTGGTACTCGCGCGCCAGCGCCAGCGCCTGCTTCCGCGCCTCGGGCTGCACGCTGGTGGCGTCGATCACCGTCAGCAGCCCCCGCCCCAGCCGCTTCCGCACCAGATAGTAGAGCGCGTCGAAGGCGTCGGCGGTGGCCGTCTGGTCGGTCTCGTCGTCCGAGACCATCGCGCGGAAGGTGTCGGACGACAGCACCTCGGTGGGGAGGAAGTGCTTCCGCGCGAAGGTCGACTTCCCGCACCCGGACGCGCCGACGAGCACCACCAGCGACAGCTTCGGGATGCTCAGGGTGCGGCCGGGAGACTCGGGCGCTTCGGTCCGCTCTGGCAGGGTCTCGGTCATTCGGGAAACCGGTATCGTGAAGATGGATCGCGGGCTCGGCCGCCGCGGCGGATTACGCCGCGGCGGC
>DATACF010000622.1:0-3303 GCA_036259235.1 Longimicrobium sp.
GGGGGGGCGCCGGGTGGAGGGGGCCGCGGGGGCGCGCAGGGTGGAATGCATGTCGGGAACGGGAGGGGACGTCCGGCCTCGGGGTGTGGCCGCTGACATGAAGTTAGGGCGTTGCATAACCATCCGCCAGTGAAAAGTTCCGGCTTCCGCCCGCGGCGTCAACCCCGATGCCGCTTCTCCTAAGGAGCGGCCCGTTGCGAGCGCGCCGGCCTCCCCGATCGCCGGCCGCGCCCGCCGGTCCCTCCCGGGACACCTCGATACAGACGGCGGTCCCTCCGGCGGCGTGACGCGCCCCACACCGGCCTTTTCCTGTAACGCGCGGGGCGGACCGATCCTGACGCACGCCGGAGCGGGTGCTCGAAAGTCCTGCCTTCCAAGTCCTGAGTCCTTAAGTCCTAAGTCCTAAGTCCTAAGTCCCAAGCTCGCCTTCCACCGTGGAACCATAGGCGGAGATGAGTATCGAAATTTTTTCGAAGAGGCACGTTCGGTCCTTCCTCTGGTCGATCCGCGTCCTGTCCGCCGCGCCGCGCCCTCAAGCATCGCAAACTACGTAATCAGGAGGGTCGGCGCGGAAGCCGGCCCCTGCTCCACATCCCCCCGATTACGCATTTGGCACGGCCTGAGGTGAGCACGAGACACCGATCGTGGGCGAGATCGATTGCACCATCCGATGCGGCATCCAGTGGCTGAGATCAAGATCTGCCGTGCAGCTCAGCACTTTGGACTTAGGACTCAGGGGCTCAGGACTCAGGACTCAGGACTCAGGACTCAGGGACTCAGGACTCAGGACTCAGGACTTATCCCTCACCGGACCTCGACCACGCTCCGATAGCCGAACACGAACACCAGCGCCACCAGCGCGATCAGGAGGACGCCGTACGCCGACGCGCCGCCGAAGTCGTAGGCGCGCAGCTGCGAGAGCATCTCCACCGCGATGGGGCGGGTGCGGTGGGTGTAGAGGAGGATGGAGGCCACGAACTCGCCCAGCGCCGTCACGAAGGCCAGGAGCGCCCCCGCCGCCAGCCCGGGGAGGACGAGGGGGAGGACGACGCGCCGGAGCGCCGTGGCGCGCGAGGCCCCCAGCGAGGCGGCGGCCTCCTCGAGGGCGGGGTCGAGCTGGCGGAAGGAGGCCAGCGCCGCGCGGGTCACCAGCGGGATGTTGCGGATGAAGTACGCCAGCGGGAGGATGGCGAAGGTCCCCACCAGCACCACCCGCCCGGCGAACGGACGGTGGACGCTGAAGGTGGACGCCAGCGCCACCGCCAGCACCGTCCCCGGGAGCGCCCAGGGGAGGACGACCAGCGCCCCCGCCAGCGTCCGCGAGCGCGAGCGGGTGCGGGCGATCAGGTACGCGGCCGCGAAGGCGAAGACGACGTTGGCCAGCGTCGCCACCGTCGCCATCTGGAGCGAGTTGAGGACCGGGCGGAGCTGCTCGGCCTCCGAGAACATCCGCCGGTACGGCTCGGCGCCGTAGACGGGGGGGAAGAGCTCCATCGTCCACGTCCCCTCGGGGACGAAGGAGACGAGGAGGACGGTGGCGTGGGGGAGGAGGAGGAAGCCCACGAACGCCGCGGCGGCCAGCGTCAGGAGCCATCCGCGCCCCCCCTTCTCCGGCGGCGCCACCCCCAGCCCCTTGGAGGCGCCGGTGTACTCGCGCCGGGCCTCGTAGCGCTGGAGGAGGACGAGGAACACCAGGGAGGCCAGCGCCAGGACGACGGCCTCGACGGCGACCAGGCCGCCCTCGTTGTTGAGCTTGCTGGAGTAGAGCTGCGTGGTGAGGACGCGGAACCCCCCGCCGAAGACGTACGGGGCGCTGAAGGAGGCCATCGACGTCATGAACACCAGGAGCGACGCGCCCCCCAGCGCGGGCGCCAGGAGGGGGAGCGTCACCCGCCGCAGCGTCGTCCACCGCCCCGCCCCCAGCGCGGCCGCCGCCTCCGCGTATCCCGCGTCGAGCCGCGCCAGCCCGGCCGAGGTGAAGAGGTAAAAGTAGACGTACATGGTGTACGCGTGCACCAGGAGCACCGCCCAGGGGCCGGAGAGCCTCCACGGTGGGGTTTCGAGGCCGAGAAGCGTCTGGAGCCCGCGCGTCAGGAAGCCGCTCTCGCCGTAGAGGAAGAGGAAGGAGATCGTCCCCACCAGCGGCGGGAGGAGGACGGGCATGGCCGCCATCGCCCCCAGGAGGCGCCGCCCGGGGAAGTCGCGGCGGGCGAAGAGGAAGGCGAGGGGGACGCCCACCAGCGCCGAGAGGACGACGCTCGCCAGCGAGATCCAGACGCTCGCCCAGAGCGCCGAGAGCTCGGACGCGCTCCCGAAGAAGCGCGCGTAGTGGGCCAGCGTGGGCCGTCCCCCGGCGGTGAAGCTCTCCCAGAGGACGAAGAGGTTGGGGTAGAGCACCAGCCAGAGGAGGACGAGGAGGACCCCGCCCGCCAGCGCCGCGCTCCCCGCCTTCGTCCCGCCCTCACGTGCCGCCATCCGCCCTCCGCAGCCGCTTCGCCATGAAGATGTCGGGCTTCCCGAAGCCGTTGGCGTCCGGGAGGAGCCCCACCACCGCGTACCCCGCCTTCCGGTAGAACGCGAACGGGTGCCCGCCCAGGTCGCGGAGCTCCTTCGCCCGGTCGAGGACGTCCGGGTAGAGGTCGGCGCCCCCCAGGGACGTCCGCCCGTCCTCGTCGTCGGTCCCCAGGTACATCGTCCACCCGCCCCGCTCGCGCGCCCGCTCCTCGAGGTCGGCCACGAGCGCGCGCCCGACGCCGCGGCGCTGGTGGGCGCCGGAGACGACCAGCGGGTGGAGCTCCCACACGTTCCCGTCGTACGCCGGGCGCGCGCCGATCCACCCCAGCACCTCGCCGTCCGGGGTGAAGGCGACGCGGGCGATGTGTTCCGGCTGGACGCACTCGCGCACGTCGGCGAGGGCGGTCTCCAGGTCGGGCCACGCGGGCGAGTGCTCGCGGAACTCCTCCACCAGGAGCGCGGCCATCCGCTCCAGCACGCCCGCGTCCTCCGGGTCGGCGTCGGCGATGCGCCAACGGATCTCTTCCGTCATCGTTTCCTCGGGTCGGTTGACCGGGCGCGGGCCGCCGCGCATCTTTGGAGCCGTCGCCATATGTGCTGATCGCGCGCGAGTCCCGAAACGGAGCGAGACGGCTCCGGGCGGGCAGACGCGCTCACCCTGGCACCCGCGGCCTCCATGCGCAAGGTCCGGTCGAATGCCGCTGTGGTCCACGCCGTTCCGGCATCTGGCCGGGAGGCGTGTCGCGCCATGGCCTGTACGCCGCTGGACCGATGATCGTTCGCGGCCCG
>DATACF010000623.1:0-5670 GCA_036259235.1 Longimicrobium sp.
GCCGAGGGGGCGCGCTCGGGGCCCGCGGCGGCCGCGCGGACGCTGGCGGCGGCGCTGGCGGCGGCGCAGCCTGCGGGCGCCGTCCGCCCCTTCCTCGACGAGGGTCCGTCCCTCCTCGCCCTCCTCCGCGCGGCGCTCCCCTCGCTCCGCCGCGAGCCGCTGGCCACCTTCGCGCGGGCCGTCCTCGAGGCGGCGCACGCGGAGCCGGGGGTCGCCGCCTCGGGCGCGGCGCACGCGGGGGCGGCCGAGCCCCTTTCGGCCAAGGAGCGGCAGGTGCTGCGATTGCTGGCCGAGGGGCTGTCGAACCCCGAGATCGCCCGCGAGCTGATCGTCTCCGTCAACACCGTCAAGACGCACCTCAAGCGGATCTACCAGAAGCTCGGCGTCTCCACCCGCCGCGAGGCCCGCGAGGCCGCCCGCCGTCTCGCCGTCCGCTGATCCCATCGCTTCTCAGGCATCCCTAACGGCAGGTCTCACGCAGAGAAGCAGAGGCAGCAGAGGGGTGTCTCTGCTGGCTCTGGTCCTCCGCGTGAGGCCAGGGTCGTAAAAGCAGGTCTCTCACAGGGGACACGGAGGACACAGGGGGAGCACGGTGTGTCCGCCGTTCCCCCCGTGTCCCCTGCGCCCCCTGTGAGAGTCATGCGGTTCCGCCGTTGCCGATCTCGGCACGATCACCCGGTCCGGGTGAGGCGCGGTCACCCGTCGCATCGCGAGCTTCCCGTCCGTCACGAGGGAGACGGGACACGCGAACGGGAGGCGGACTTGAGCTTGACCTGGATGATCGTCGTGCAGTGGGTCCACGTGGTGGCGGGGGTGGTGTGGGCGGGGGGGCAGGCGTTCATGCACCTGGCGGTGTGGCCGGCCATCCTCGGGCGGCCGGCCGCGGAGGCGAAGGCCACCCTCCCCGCGCTGGGGGCGGCGGTGGCGCCGGTGATGGGGGCGTCGGGGATGGTGGTGATGGCGATGGGGATCCTCCGCGGGACGCTCCTGGGGCCCATCCGGAGCTGGCACGTCCTCTTCCGCTCGCCGTACGGGTGGACCTTCCTGGCCGCGCTGGCGCTGATGGGGGTGCTGATCGCCCGCGGCGCGCGGTCGCCGCAGCGCATCCCGCCGCGCGTCTTCGACGGCGACGCCTTCCGCCCCGGCGCCGCGGCCTTCCTCCGGCGCGAGGCCGCGCTCACCCTGGCGCTGGTGGCGGCGCTGCTGGGGTGCATGGTCCTGATGCGCTTCGGTCTTTGACCGAAGATTCACCCGGTTCGGGTGACAACCGAAACCCGCTCGATTCGTTACCTTCCGTTCCGAACCGAAAGGGAGGCGAAACCCGGGGACGCGAGGGAGGGATGTTGATCCTGGAAGCGATGAGGGAGGCGGAGCGGGCAACGGCGCTCCTGGAGTGCCCGTTCTGCGGCGGGCGGGCGGCCTTCGAGGCGCACCCGGCCACCCCCGAGATCGTCCGCGTGGCCTGCGCGGGCGACGAGTGCGCCGTCCGCCCCGCCACCGAGTACCTCCTCGAGGAGTTCCGCGGCGACCTGGTGCGCGCCTGGAACCTCCGCGCGCCGCGGGAGTGACCCGGCGGGACGAGGCGAGACAAGGGGCGCGGGGGGCGCGGAGAACGATCTCCGCGCCCTCCGCTTTTTCACGCCGGTCCCACTTCGTCGCGCCCCGCGTTCCCTGGCGTTCCACCCGCGAAACGGGGCCGTGTTCCATGGAACGCCGGCGCCGCGCGGCGCGGACCGGCGGCGCCGGCCGTTTCTCCGCGCCGCGCGTGGAAGATCGCGCCCCGTCGGAGGATACGCCGGGGGCGGGCATGGCGGATGCCCCCGTTCCGGGCCCGACCGCGCCGGGGTGGCGGTCGCCCGGGGCGGGGGCCGAGGGATGGCATCCCGCTCCGGGGAGGAGGATCGCGAACGCAGGAGGTGGGGGATGCGGACGATGAGTCTCGCCGCGGCCGTGGCGCTCATGGCCGTCGCGGCCGGATGCGCGGGCGGACGCGGCATGGGGATGGGCGGCGGCCCGTCCACGGTGGGGAGCCTGGACCTGGACGGGTGGGCGCCGGCCTCGCGGACGGCGGCGATGGAGATGGAGGCGAAGTACGGCCCGCCCGACGAGGTGACGCCCACCATGCTGGTGTGGCACGACAACGGGCCGTGGAAGCGGACCGTCATCTCCCGCACCGAGACGCCGCACTCGTTCCCCATGCCCCACCCGGACGTCATGGAGCAGGTGATCGACTACCGCGTCCCGCCGGAGATGTTCGACGAGCTGGCGATGTACGACGGGAGCGTGATCGCCGAGCGGACCAGGGGCGAGCTCTCGGCGCGGTGCGACAAGGAGGGGGCCAACTTCCTGGCGCTCAACCTGGCGCACGAGATCGCCACGGGGAAGCGCACCGTCGCGGACGCGCGGCGGATGTACGCCGAGCAGATCATGGCGATGAAGGCGGGGCGCCCGGCGCCGTACACCGAGCGCCTCCTCTTCCAGCCGATGCCGGGGGCCAGCATGGACCCGGACCGTCCCGCCCCGACGATGTGACCGCCGGGGAGGGGACGGAGCTTCTCGACCCGGGGGCGCGCCCTCGCTCGGCCGGTCCGCGACGCGGCCGGAGCGCGGCCCCGGGGGAATGGATGGGAACGGCGCGTCGCGGCGCCACGGGGGACGAAGGGGTGTGGAGATGACGAAGTGGTACATGCTGGCCGTCGCCGTGCTGGGGCTCTCCGCCTGCGACGGGATCTTCGACGACGACGACGACGACGACGGCGGGAACGACGACGGCGGCGCGGTCTACACGATGAACAACGCCGCGGGCGCCAACCACGTGATCGTCTTCGAGCGCGGCGAGGACGGCGACCTGGTGCGGGCCGACTCGTTCGCCACCGGGGGGAGCGGGAGCGGGCCGCACCCGGTCTTCGGCACCGACCCGCTGGAGTCGCAGGACGCGGTGATCCTGAGCGCCGACAACCGCTACCTCTTCGTCGTCGACGCGGGGAGCGACGAGGTCACCTCCTTCCGCGTCCGCGGCGACGGGGGGCTCACCCGGGTGAGCAACGTGAGCTCGGGGGGCGACTTCCCCGTGAGCCTGGCGCAGCGGGGCGACTGGCTGTACGTGGTCAACGCCAACGGCGGCGGGAGCATCAGCGGCTTCCGGATCGGGAGCGACGGGACGCTGACCCCCATCGCCGGCTCCACCAGGCCGCTGAGCGGCGCGGCCGTGCCGGGGCCGGGGTCGATCCGGATCTCGCCGAACAACGTGGTGGTCGTCACCGAGAAGCCCACCAACCGGCTCGTCCTCTACCCCCTCGACGCCAACGGCGTCCCCGGGACGCGGACGGTGGTGACCTCGCCGGGGCCGACCCCCTTCGGCGCCGACTTCGACCCCAGCGGGCGCTACATCCTCTCGGAGGGGAACGTCGGCCCCATGCGGATGGCCGTCCCCGACGGGAGCTCGGCGTCGTCGCTGACGGTGACGGCGAGCGCCATCTCGGTGATCACCGACTCGGCGCCGACCACCGAGACGGCGGCGTGCTGGGTGCAGATCACCCCCGACGGGCGCTACGCCTACACCACCAACACGGGGAGCAGCTCCATCACCGGCTTCTCCATCGGCGCGGGCGGCGCGCTCACCCGGCTGACGCCCGACGGGAAGACGGGGACGACGCCCCCCATGAGCCAGCCGCTCGACATGGCGCACGCCGACGGCTACCTCTACGCGCTCACCCCCGGCGACGGCGGGATCCACGCCTTCCGGGTCAACGCCGACGGGACGCTGACGGCGCTCCCCCAGGCCGACGTCACCGGCACCCTCCCGGTGAGCGCCACCGGCCTCGCGGCGTACTGAGGTAAAGGAAAAGATCCGGTCTCACGCAGAGGCAGCGGAGAGAGCAGGGAGCACCCTCTGCTCCTTCCGCTGCCTCTGCGCGAGACTTGCCGTTCTCCGGCGATAGGGGAGGAGAGCGATTTCGCAGGGAGCGCACTCACGCACTTCCGCACTCGACGCACTTCGCCGCCCACGGTTGCGTAACGGCCTGCGTGGCGCGTAGTTTCGTCGCCTTGTCCGAAGTTCCCCGAGAGTCCCCGACCCCCAACCCCCATGTCCCATTTCTTACAGCGCCTCGTCCGGCGGAAGCCGATCGGCGAGCTGCTGGCCGAGGGCGACCACCCGAACGCCCTGAAGCGCGAGCTCGGCGCGGGCGACCTGATCATGCTGGCCATCGGCGCCGTGATCGGGGCCGGGATCTTCTCGTCGATCGGCACGGCCGCGGCGGGCGAGATCCTCCCCGACGGCACGGTGGTGCGCCTCGGCGCCGGGCCCGCGCTGGTGCTGTCGTTCATCCTCCTGGGCGGTGTCTGCGCGCTGGCGGCGCTCTGCTACGCCGAGCTGGCCTCCATGATCCCCCAGGCGGGGAGCGCCTACGCGTACTCGTACGCCACGCTGGGCGAGCTGGTGGCGTGGATCATCGGGTGGGACCTGATCCTCGAGTACGCGGTGGGGAACGTGGCGGTGGCGGTGGCGTGGGCGGGGTACTTCAACTCGCTCCTCTCGGGGTTCGGGATCCACCTCCCCGACTACCTGACGCACGGGTACCGGGCGGTGCTCAAGAGCTCGGACCCGGCGGTGCACGGGCTGATGGAGACGGCGCCGCGGGTGTTCGGGATGCCGCTCCTGATCAACCTCCCGGCCTTCACGATCGTGATGCTGATCACCTGGCTCCTGATGCTGGGGGTGCGCGAGAGCGTGCGCGCCAACAACATCATGGTGGTGATCAAGCTCCTGGTGCTGGGGCTCTTCGTGGTCGTCGGCGCGCTGCACGTGAACATGGACAACTTCACCCCGTTCGCGCCGAACGGGTGGCGGGGGATCCACCAGGGGGCGGCGATCGTCTTCTTCGCCTACATCGGCTTCGACGCCATCTCGACGGCGGCCGAGGAGACGAAGAACCCGCAGCGCAACCTCCCGATCGGGATCCTGGGCGGGCTGGCGATCTGCACGCTGATCTACGTGATCGTCGGCATCGTGGCGACCGGGCTGGTGCCGTACCAGCAGCTCAAGGCGGCCGACCCGCTGACGCAGGCGCTGGAGGTGGCGGGGCTGCACACGGCGGGGTGGATCGTGGCCTTCGGGGCGGTGGTGTCGCTGACCGCGGTGCTCCTGGTCTTCCAGTACGGCCAGCCGCGGATCTTCTACGCCATGGCGCGCGACGGGCTCTTGCCGGCGTGGGCGGCCAAGGTGCACGGGAAGTACCGGACGCCGTACATCACCACGCTGCTCACGGGCATCCTGGTGGCGACGGGCGCGCTCTTCGCCGACGAGAACGAGATCTACGACCTCACCAACATCGGCACCCTCTCGGCCTTCGCCATCGTCTGCATCGGGGTGCTGGTGCTGCGGATCACCGACCCGCACCGGCCGCGCCCCTTCCGGGTGCCGGCGGCGTGGCTGGTGTGCACGCTGGGGGCGGCGGCGTGCATCTACACGATGTTCGGCCTCCCCGCGCACGCCTGGGAGCGCTTCGCCATCTGGCTGGGGCTGGGGCTGCTCATCTACCTCCTCTACGGCTACCGGAGGAGCACCCTCCGCGACCGCCCGGGCGCGACGTCGGTGCCGCCGCCGGGAACGGGCGAGGGCCCGGTCTGACGCGGCCCGGGAGGATCGGAAGCACGAAGCGGGGGCCC
>DATACF010000624.1:0-2201 GCA_036259235.1 Longimicrobium sp.
TGGAGGAAGACGGCGGCGCTCCCGTGGCGGACGACGACCCCCTTGGGGCGGCCGGTGGAGCCGGAGGTGTAGATCAGGTACGCCGGGTGCTCGAAGTCGAGCGCCACGCCGGGGTTCGTCTCCGGCTGCGCGTCGATCCGCGCGCGGTCTCCGTCGATCCGCACCACCTCGGCGCCCGTGGGCGGGACGACGTCCCCCAGGCTCTCCTGGGTGAGGAGGACGGGGACGGCGGTGTCCTCCAGCATGAAGGCGATCCGCTCGGCCGGGTACTGCGGGTCGAGGGGGACGTACGCCGCCCCGGCCTTGAGGACGCCGACGAGGGCGGCCACGAGGGCGGGGGTGCGCTCCAGGAGGACCCCCACCCGCGACTCGGGCCCCACCCCGCGCGACCGCAGGTAGTGCGCGATCCGGTTCGCCTTCGCGTTGAGCGCGGCGTAGCTCGTCGTGACACCGTCGAAGGAGAGCGCGGGGGCGCCGGGGGTGCGGGCGGCCTGCGCCTCGAACATCCCGTGGAGGGTGTCGCCTTTGGCGTACGGGCGCTCGGTCGCGTTCCACGTCTCCACGACGAGGCGGCGCTCGTCCGCGTCCATCAGCGGGAGAGCGTGGACGGGGGCGTCGGGGTCGGCGGCGACCGCCGCCAGGAAGGTCCCCAGGTGGCGCCCGATCCGCTCGACCGTCCCCGCGTCGAAGAGGTCGGTGGCGTACTCCAGCGCGGCCGAGAAGCCGTCGGCGCGCTCGGTGACGGCCAGCGTGAGGTCGTACTTGGCGGTCTCCGAGTCGGCCCACACCATCTCGGCCGCGCCCTCGCCGCCCCCTTCGGCCACCGCGTTCTGGAGGACGAACATCGCCTGGAAGACGGGGCCGCGGCTGAGGTCGGGCTGCACCCCCAGCGCCTCGACGACGTGCTCGAACGGGACCTCCTGGTGGGCGAACGCCTCCAGCGTCCGCTCGCGGACCCGGCGGAGGAGGGCGCGGAAGCCGGGGCGCCCGGAGAGATCGACCCGCTGCGGGACCATGTTGATGAAGACGCCCACCAGCCCCTCCACCTCGGGGCGGGCGCGGCTCCCCACCGGCGAGCCGATCACCACGTCGTCCTGCCGCGCCCACCGCGAGAGGACGGCGCCGAAGGCGGCGAGGAGGACCATGTACGGCGTGGCCCCCTCGCGCCGGGCGAGGGCGGCGAGACTGTCGGCGACGTCCTGGGGGATGCGGAACGTGTGGGTGGCGCCGCGGAAGCTCTGCACCGCCGGGCGGGGGCGGTCGGTGGGGAGCTCCAGCGCCGCGGGGACGCCGGCCAGCTCGTGCCGCCAGAACTCCAGCTCGCGCTCCAGCACCGCCCCCGAGAGCCACCCCCGCTGCCACACGGCGTAGTCGGCGTAGCGCACGGGGAGCGGCGGGAGGGGCGACGGCCGTCCTTCCGCGAAGGCGTCGTAGAGGGCGAGAAGCTCGCGGAAGAGGATCCCCATCGACCACCCGTCCGCCACCACGTGGTGGAGGTTCAGGAGGAGGACGTGGTCGTCGCCGGCCACCCGGAAGAGGTGGGCGCGGAAGACGGGGCCGCGGGTGAGGTCGAAGGGGGCCTTCGCCTCGGCGGCGATCCGCTCGCGGAGCGCGGCGGGGAGGTCGTCGCCCACGCGCGGGGCGGCGGAGAAGTCCTCGACCGGGAGCGCGAAGGGCCCCGGCGGGAGGACCTTCTGCACCGGCGCGCCGCCGGCCTCCTCGAAGACGGTGCGGAGGGGCTCGTGGCGGGCGGCGAGCTCGGCCAGCGCGCGCGCCATCCCCTCCGGGTCGACGGCGCGGCGGAGACGGAGCGGGGCGGGGACGTTGTAGAACGGGCTCTCCGGCGCCATCCGCCAGAGGAACCAGAGGCGCTCCTGCCCGAAGGAGAGCGGGAGGGGGCGGTCGCGCGGGGCGGGCTCGATCGGCGGCGCCCCGGCGCGGTCGCCCGCGGCGCGCGCGGCGTCGATGCGGACGGCGAGCCCGGCCACCGTGGGCGCCTCGAAGACGGCGCGGGGCGAGAGCTCGACCCCGAAGGCGTCGCGGACGCGGGCCAGCATCCGCACCGCCAGGAGCGAGTGCCCGCCCGAGAGGAAGAAGTCGTCCGCCGCGCCCACCCGCGCCATCCGCAGCACCTCGGCCCAGATGGCGGCCAGCGCCTCCTCGGTTTCGTTCACCGGCGGCTCGTACTCGCGCGAGACGTA
>DATACF010000625.1:0-3818 GCA_036259235.1 Longimicrobium sp.
CGCCCGGGAAGGCGACGACCCGGTCTACCTCTTCGCCGTCTGCCTCGACACCCTCCTGCCGAAGCCGTCCGGGTGGCGGTCGTCCCTCCCGGTCCTTTCCCGGATCTGCACCACCCCCACGGGGGAGCTCCTCGCGAGCCGCGTCCTCCTCCCCGCCGCGCCGCTCTGGGGCGTCTCTCCCGACGAGCGCCTGGTGCCGCCCGGGTGCCTTGACGTCCTCCGCCATCTGAGCGTCGCGGCGTCCACGATCCATCCGGAGTTCGGGGACGCCTTCGCGGACGGCTTCCAGCCCGCCTCCCCCTTCCCCGGCCTCTCCCGGGCCTCCGTGGACGGGTGGGGCTTCCCGGCGGAGCTCGCGGGCGGCGACGGGGTGGGGGCCGAGGCGGCGCCCGACGCCGTGCGCGCCCTCCTGGAGGGGGCCGACCCGCTCACCACCGCCACCGTCCTCGAGCTCGCCCTCGGGGGGGCGCCGCCCGACGCCCGCCAGCTCCGGCGCGTGCGGGAAACGGCCGCCGCCCTCCTCGACACCTCCCCGATCGACGCCGTGCTCTTCCTGGCGCGGATGGCCTCGGCCTTTCCCGGCCACGGCTTCGCCGACGGGTGGCTGGAGGACGCGCTGCGGGAGACCGGGCGGCTCCCCGCCGAGGAGGTGCGCGCGGAGGTGCTGGCGCGGCTGCGCGGCCGGGTGGCCCACGACCCCGCCCTGCGGAAGCTCCACGCGCGGCTGGCACGGGAGATCGGGAGTCCCGTGCTCCGCGCCCACGCCGAGGGACGGCTGGGTCGCTTCCTCGCCTCGCCCGCCTTCGCCTGGAACGCGCCGGAGCTCCTGGGGGGAGACCCCGCCTGGACGGTCGCCGCCGTCCACGCGGCGCTCTCGGAGGCCGCGCGCCACGCAGGGGCGGCCGAAGACCCGGACCTCCTCTGGGCGGAGCTGGCCCGGACCCCGGGGGCCGAGACCCTCGAGCGCCTCCTGGAGGCCGCGGCCGAGCGCGGCCTCCTCTGCTCGCCCGCGGCGGCCGCGGCGGTCGACGCGCTCCGGGCCCTCCCGTCCGAGGCGCGGCGCGAGCTCCTCCCGGAGCGGGTCTACCCGCACCTGCAGCGACCCACCGGGAGCACGCTCCGCCACCTCGGCCGCTGGCTGGAGGGCGCCGGGAGCGGCGAGGCGGAGGACGCGCTCCTCGCGGGGCAGGCGGCGGTCCTCCTGGCCGAGTCCACGCGGGATCTGCGGCCGGAGTGGGTCGGCCCCCTCTTCACGGCCGTGGAGCGAGGCGACGACTACCAGGCGTGGAGGGCCGAGCTCGCCCTCGCCGGCCCGTGGCGGCACATCGAGCGGGAGAGCCGCCGGTTCCGGACCTCCCTCCAGGGGGTCCCGGCGCTCCGCGCGCTGGCCGACCGCCTGCACGCGTCCTACGGCTCCGCCGGCGACGGGGCCCTGGCCCACGTCGCCATCTGCGCGATCAACGACTGGTGGGTCGACGCCCCGGAGCCGCTCGCGCGGTGGTGCGCCGAGGCCGACGCCTCCCCCGCGGCGGAAGGGGCCCTCCTCGCCGCCGTGCACGCCTGCGACCTGTGGTCGCCCGAGTGCCAGCGCACCGTGGCGGAATGGCTCTGCGCGGAGGGGGTGGAGGAGGCGCGGCGCGACCGGCGGAGGGGGATGATGCTCGCCTGGGTGGCCCGCCAGCACTTCCACAAGCACGCCCTCCCCGAGCCGGCCCTCCTGGAGCGGCTGGAGGGTGCGGCGCTCTCCGCGCTCCGGGAGGTCCGGACCCTCCCCTGCATCGGCAAGGACCTGGTGCACCACGCGCTGGTGGCCGACGCCTGCGCCGCCGCCGCCGAAGCGGCGGTGGGGAAGAGCGCCGCCGCGCGCGCCGCGGAGCACCTCGACGGGCGGCTGGTGCCGGTCTTCGGGCCCGACGGGAAGCTCGACCCGGAGGCGCTCGCCACGCTGGGACAGAGCTACTACTCCTGGATCGGCCAGTGGCCGGAGGTCGCGTTCCCGCACGTCCGGGTGCACCTCGACAACCCGTCGTTCAGGCGCGTGCTGGCCGACTGGCTGCGGTCCACCCTGGACGAGTGGATGCAGGCGCGCGCCGGCGACGACACGCCCGTGTCCCGCATCCTTCTCACCCGCCTGGACGCGCTCCTCGGCTTCGCGGTCTGCCTGAGCGGCCACAACGAGGCCGCCTTCACCCGGCTCTGCGAGCCCGAGGACTTCCTCGCCCCCCTGGCGGCCGTGTGCCTGTGGCAGCCGAGCGCGCTGGCGCACATGTCGGCGGTCACCCTGATCTCGCGGATGCGGCGCGTCGACCTGGACCTTCCCGTCGACGACGGGGACGGCCGCGCGCCCACCGTCCTCGACGCGCTCCTCGCCGGGCTCCGCGGGAGGACGGAAGTGCAGGAGCGGCTGGCGGTGGCGCTCCCGGGGATCGTCGAGTTCCAGGGGGTCCGCGTCGTCGACCGGCTCCGCTCCATCCTCACGGGAGATTCGCCGGAGGGGGAGCGGACCCCGCTCGCCTCCGGGTCGGAGGTGATGGCGGCGGCCGACCTCCTGGCGAAGATGCTGCGGCGGGGGACGCTCCGCGACCCCGCGGTCCGCCGCCGGGCGCTGGACGCCCTCCGCGAGGCGACCGCCTCCCCCCGCAACCGGCGCCCCCTCTTCCGCAAGCTTGGCTACGGAAACGAGGGCGACCCGGTCGGGATGGTCCGGGTGGGGAGCCTGGCCCACGAGCTCATGGGCGTGGTGGCGCGCCTGTAGCCGCCGGGCCGGCCGCTACGGCGCCGTCAGCTCCCCGACGGACGCGCGGCGGGGGCGACGGGAGACGAGGAGGCGTGCCAGTGGACGACCTTCCACGCGTCTGCGCCGACGCGGCGGAAGACGATCGAGCGGCGCGCCGGGGATTCCGCCCCGAGGTGGAAGGTGACGATCGCGGCGTCGGCCCCGGCCATCTGCACCCGCAGGCCGCGCGGGGCGATCCCCTGCACCATCGGGCGGCCGGCCTCGGCGCGGGAGGCGCGCTGGGCCTCGAAGAAGCGGCTGAAGACCGACTCGACCGCCGCCTTCCCGTCCGCCCGCGAGGGGAACTGGGCGAAGGGGAAGAACATCGTCACGTCGTCCGCGAAGTACGCGCGGAACGGCTCGTACTGCAGCGAGTCGAAGGCGGCGAGGAACCCGGTCGCCGCCCGGTGCGCGCTCGCCGAGTCGGCGGCGGACGCCTGCATCGCCCTGGGCTCGGGAGACGGCGCGCCCGGAGTCCCCGCGGCGGCGCAGGCGGCCAGGACGGCGAGGGAGGAGAGGGCGAGGAGGACGCGATGCGGCTTGTTCATGATGATCTCGAGAAGTTCAGCGGATGAGGATCGGCTCGAAAGATTCTCGACAGGCTGTCGAGGACCGAGCGGAGGAGACGGGCGGGCGCCTACGCGTCCGCCCGCAGTGCCTCGGTGGGCTGGATGCGGAGCGCGCGCGCCGCGGGGCCGAGGCTGGCGACGAGGCCGACGGCCAGCATGAACGCCGCCACGGCCACGACGGCCGCGCCCCCCGCCGCGAGCCCCGCGCCCCGCGCCACCTCGGACGCGCCGCGGACCACCAGGATGCTCCCGGGGACCGCGCCCACGGCGATCCCGATCGCCAGCTGCGCGAAGGCGCGGGAGAAGACGGCGGCGACGACCCGCCGCGGCGCCGCCCCCAGCGCCGCGCGCACCCCGATCTCGCGCGTGCGGCGGGCGACGGAGAACGACATCAGCGCGTACACCCCCGCGGCGGCCAGGAGGAGCACCACCGCGCCGACCACCGCCAGCGCGCGGGCGAAGAAGCCGAGCGC
>DATACF010000626.1:0-2016 GCA_036259235.1 Longimicrobium sp.
CCCGCACTCACCCGCGGAACCCCACCCCCGCCGCGGCGTACAACTCCTTCTTGCGCAACGGGATACCCCTCCCGCGCGCACGGCCCCGAAAGGCGCGGCGCGGCGCAAGGCGTGACGAACTGCGGCTTCCGTTTTGGGGCGCCCGTTCGTATTTTCGACGGATTGCCCGAAACGCCGGCTTCGCGGGCGTGTCCCGGCGCACCCGCCGCGCGCGTTCTCCCGGACCCCAAGGTCCATCGCGCGCGACCCGCTCTCCTCATCAACCGCCTGACGGCACGGACCCCCATGAAGCGTTCCCTCGCGGCACCCCTGGTCCTCGCGCTCGCGGCGCTCGCCGCCTGCGAAAACGACCCCGCCGGCCCGGACATCCCCGAGGGATGCACCGCGTACGCCGACCTCGCCGTGGGCGAGGCCGCCACCTTCGAGGGCGCCGAGGCCGTCACGGTCTGCCTCGACAACGGCGGCGACGGCGCCGAGTACGCGCTGGTGGGCTTCCGCGCCACCCGCACCACCGACAAGGCCCCCTTCCAGGTCGACGCCACCGACGTCGACAACGTCCTGGGCCCGCCCAACCCCTCGCTGAACCCCGGCGCCGCGCCCCTCCTGGCCCGCCTGGGGAGCTTCGGCGCCACCCCGGACCGCGACTTCCACGTCCGCCTCCGCGAGCGCGCGGCCAAGGAGCTCAACCCGCTCGTCCGCTCGCTCGACCACGCGCGCCGCGCCGGGGGCCCGCGCCTCGCCGTCTCGCCGGCGCCGCCGGTGGTGGGGCAGATCCTCCCGCTGAACGTCTCGCTCTCGGCGTGCACCACCCAGCGGGTCCGCTTCGGGCGCGTCAAGGCCATCAGCAACCGCGCCATCGTCGTCGAGGACACCACCAACCCCAAGAACGGGCTCACCGACGCCGAGTTCCAGAGCATCGCCGTCACCTTCGACACGCTGGTCGCCCCGATCAACGACGCCAACTTCGGCGCGCCGGCCGACATCGACGCCAACCAGCGCGTCGTCATCTTCTACACCCGCGCGGTGAACGAGATGACCGAGCGCGGCTCCAGCAGCTACGTCGGCGGCTTCTTCTACGCCCGCGACCTCTTCCCCAAGACGGCCACCGAGGGCTTCGACGCCTGCGCGGGGAGCAACGAGGCCGAGATGTTCTACATGCTCGCCGCCGACCCCACCGGCGTCGTCAACGGGAACATCCGCTCGCGCGAGCTGATCCTGCGCAACACCATCGCCACCGTCGGGCACGAGTACCAGCACCTGATCAACGCCTCGCGCCGCCTCTTCGTCCTCGACGTCCGCACCGACGACTGGAACGAGGTCGTCTGGCTGAACGAGGGCCTGAGCCACATCGCCGAGGAGCTCCTCTTCTACCGCGCCTCGGGGCTCTCGCCGCGGCAGAACATCGGGGCCGACGACATGAGCTCGCAGCGCCGCGTCGACGCCTTCAACCAGTACGCGCTCGACAACTTCCTCCGCCTCGAGGAGTACCTCCAGCACCCGGACACCACCTCGCCGTACGAGACCGACGACGACCTGGCCATCCGCGGCTCCATCTGGTCGTTCCTCCGCTACGCCGCCGACCGCAAGGGCGGGAGCGAGCCGACGCTCTGGAACCAGCTGGTCAACAACGACGTCAGCGGCTTCGAGAACCTCGAGGAGCGCCTGGGCGTCGACCCGGTCGACTGGGTCCACGACTGGACGGTGGCCAACTACACCGACGACGCCGTCTCCACCACCGGGAGCACCTACCGGCACGCCAGCTGGGACTACCGCTCCATCTTCGGCGCCCTCTCGACCCCCTCGCGCTACCCGCTCCTGGTCCGCGAGCTGACCAACGCCAACACCCTGAGCCTCACCGTCCGGGGCGGCGCGGGGACCTACCTCCGGGCGGCGGTCGAGAGCGACGACGACTTCGGGAGGGTCGAGTTCGACACCAACGGCGCGAGCGTCCCCGACGAGTTCCGGGTCACCGTGGTCCGGACCAAGTAAGGCGGTCCCGCGCGGCGGCGCCCCCCC
>DATACF010000627.1:0-1657 GCA_036259235.1 Longimicrobium sp.
GTCAACTTGGTCTCGGCAAAGCCCAAGCTACCCCGTCCTCGCGAGGATCAACATCCGGATGCGCCTTTTTCCCCTCGATCTGTTACATCATCCCGTTTCCGGATGGGAACGAGCCTAAGGCGAGCCGCCAGGGTGAGGGCCGCGCCGCAGGCGCCCCGCTGTTCTGGTGCCCGCTTTCCAAACCACCGCCCCTACCGACACCGTCGTTCTCCCCCTCTCCCAGGGGTCGGGAGAGGGGGGCCGGTGGGTGAGGGCCGACGATGCCCGCGCTGCGCACCCCCGCTCGTCGCCCCCACCGAACCCCCGCACTTTCGCACTCCCGCACTCCCGCACTCACGCACTTCCCCTATTGAGCGAACGGCCGCTCCTTCGCGTTCTCCCGCGTCAGCCGGATCACCACGCTGTCGCCGCGCAAGGTGACGGGGACGTTCCACTCCAGCTCGCGCTGGGGGAGGACGTAGCGGGCCACCACCCAGCTCTTCCCCTCGTCGGCGCCCAGCACCGCGCGCCCCGCCGTGTCGGTGGTGTCGCCCTCCTCGGCGCGGCCCAGCTCGCCCTGCTTGGTGCGCGCCACCTCCTCGTACAACTTGAACACCGTGTCGGCCCACGCCTGGCGGGCCCTGGCGATGGAGTCGACGCGCGCGCGGAGCGCCTGGGCGTTCTGGGCCGCCGCGCGGGCCGCGGCCGTGTCGCCGGGGGGCTTGCCCGGCCCGGTCGCGGCACCCAAACTGCGAACCTGTTGCAGAAGCTCGGCGGGCACGGTCGGCTCGGGACGCTCCAGCGCGCCCGAGATCGAATCCAGAATGGCCTGTCTGTCGTAGGGAAGGAGCCGCACCGGGAGGTCGGTGACCGGGCGGCCGTCCACCGTGGCGTGGACGACGACCCGGGCGTCGCTCCCGCAGGCGGCGAAGAACGGCAGAAGCGCGAGCAAGACCGGCGTTCGCTTCATCTCGACAAAGCTCCGGAGGCTGGACTGAGCAGGATTCCGATCGAATCGACGCGCGCGGGGCGCCCTGGGACGCAGATGCGATTCCCGCGCCCGCGCTTCCCGGCCTTCGCGCTCGCCGCGGCGCTCCTCCTCGCGGCGGCGCCCGCCGCCGCGCAGCGGCTCCAGATCCCGCGGCCGGTGGGGTTCGTCAACGACTTCGCGAACGTCATCGACCCGGAGTCCGAGGCGGCCATCGACGCGCTGATCCAGGAGGTCCGCCAGAAGTCCGGCGGCGCGGAGATCGCCGTCGTCACCCTCCCCTCGCTCGAGGGCGAGCCGGTCTCCGACGTCGCCAACCGGATCGCCCGCGAGTGGGGCGTCGGCGCGCGCGGCGAGGTCGGCGACCAGGTCCGCAACACCGCCGCGCTGATCCTGGTGGCCCCCAACGACCGCCGGGTGCGCATCGAGCTGTCGGAAGGAGCCAACGGCTTCATCAGCGCGGCCGAGGCGGGGCGGATCCGCGACCAGTACATGGTCCCCGCCTTCGCGCAGGGCGACTTCTCGACCGGGGTCCGCCAGGGGACCCGCGCGGTCGCCGAGGCCTTCGCGCAGAACTTCGGCTTCCAGCTCACCGGCCAGCCCCTCCCGCCCCGGCAGCCGGCGCGCGAGCCGTCCGGCGGCGCAAGGGGAGGCGGCGGGTTCCTGATCTTCCTGATCATCCTCGCCTTC
>DATACF010000628.1:0-4320 GCA_036259235.1 Longimicrobium sp.
GCCGTCCGGCCGGGCGGCGCCCCTCGCGCGTTCGACTTCCGGCCCGCGCTCTCCGACCTACCCCGCGGCGTCCTCGCGCAGCTCGACGACGACCTCCCCCTGCTCCACCTCGCCCGTCTCGTGGAAGCCGAGGGCGCGGTAGAGGGCGGCGGCGTGGGCGTTCGCGGGGACGAAGCTGGTCCGGATGCGGCGGACCCCGGGGAGGGCGCGGAGGCGCCGGATCACCTCCTCCATCGCCGCGCGTCCGTACCCCTTCCCCTGGTGCGCGCGGTCGACCATGAGCCGCCAGATCCACCCGTCCGTGCCCTCCAGCGCGTACATCACGAACCCCACCATCGTCTCGCCCGCGTAGACGGCGAGCGGGACGGCGGCGGGCTCGAACTTCGACTCGGCGAGCGAGTAGACGTTCGGCGCCACGAAGTCGGCCTGCGCCTCGTCGACCGTGAGGCGGACGCATGCCCGCCAGTTCTCGCGCGTGACCTCGCGCAGCGTGACGTCGGACATCGGAATCGGCAGGGGGTTCGAGGCGGAGGAGGGGATCACGCGTCCGGCGCTGCCGCGCCCTCGGGCCAGCGGTGGTGGAAGTAGCCGAGGCGGCCGCCGTCCGCCTCGGCCTCGATCCGGTGGACGACTCCGCCCCGCGCCAGCGCGGCCGAGAAGGCGCCCAACAGGCGGCGGGCCTCCTCCGCGCCACTGTCGACGGTGCCGGAGAAGAGGTACCGCGGCCCCTGCCCCGAGTCCATGTCGAGGTGGACGGGGCCGTCGCCGGAGCGGAGGCGCGCGGTGCCGTCGAACCCCGAGGTCCAGACGTGGACGGGGACCGGCCCGCGTTCCGCCCACCGCGCCACCGGCTCCAGCCCCTCCGGCGAGACGAGGCTCCCGTAGAAGCGGACGTCCCCGTCCACGGGTCAGTCCATCGCGGGCATGCCGAGCCACGCCCACTCCTCGCGCGCGGGGCCGTAGCACCCGGGGACGGCGAGCCCCGCCTGGCGCATGAGGACGGTGAGCTGCCCGCGGTGGTGCGCCTGGTGCTTCACCAGGATCCCCAGCGTGCCCCCCTTCGCCCACATCTCGCCGTACATGGGGATCTCGTCGCCCAGCTCGTCGTCGCTCCACTGCGACTGCACCGCGCGCCCCACGCTGTCGGCGGCGCGCGCGTAGGCCTCCGCGATCTCCGCCGCGCCCGCGGGGACGGGGTCGTGCTCGCCCGGCCCCTCGACCCCCTTCAGCCCCGCCGTCCCCATCATCTCGGGGATGGTCTGCGCCACGTGCCACGCCAGCCGCCCGGCCGCGCGCCCCTCGGGCGTCACCCGCTGCGCCAGCGCCGCGTCGGTGAGGCCGCGCAGCGCCTTCAGCGTCGCCTCGGCCTCCAGCGCCCAGTCCTGGACGAAGTCGTCGATTCTCCGGTACATCTTCTAGGGAACAGGGGACAGGGGACAGCCTGCGAAGGGACGGCGCGAGGCTCGTTTGGGCGAGATCGGGAGAGCGGTCGGATGATCGGAGACGAGAAGGGGACGAGGTCCGCCGCGAGCCCGCCGGCTGTACCCTGTCCCCCGTTCCCTGTCCCCTATTCGAGGACGATGAGCGTCGCGCCCTTGTCGACCGTCTGCCGCTCCTGCACCAGGATCTTGGCGACGACGCCGTCGGCGGGGGCCTTGAGCTCGTTCTCCATCTTCATCGCCTCGACGACGACGACGCCCTGGCCGGCGCGGACGGCCTGGCCCACCTCCACCTCGATCTTCACCACCAGCCCCGGCATCGGCGCCACCACCGTCTTGTCGGCCGCGTCGGCGTCGGCGCCCCCCGTCATCTCGCGGATGGCGCGGGTGCGCTAGTAGACGGCGTCGACCGTGAAGCGCTCGCCGCCCACGCCCACCTCCCACCGCCCGCGCCGCTCCCCCGCCTTCGCGGTGACGGCGTACGAGCGCCCGTCCACCACCAGGCTGCGGAGGTGCGTCCCCGGGAGCGCGGCCAGCTGCGCCTCCACGGGCGTGCCGTCCACCACCGGCTGGTGGCCCGAGAGGTCGACTTCGACGACACGGTCGCCGACGGTGACGAAGTAGCGCATGGCGTTGATTCCGGTCGATGAAAGGGTGTGGCTCCGGCGCGCACAACCTGCGGGCGCGGGCGGGCGCACGCAAGGCCGCTCGGACGGGTCCGCGCCTTGCCGGGACGTGGCCGGACGAGCGGACGATCCTCACCTTCGCATCCAGGAGGCCACATGCGCAGACACACGCTCGACCCCGAGAAGCTCGAAGTCGAGTCCTTCGACTCCACCCCGGCCACCCCGTCGCCCGGGCGCGCGCTGCGGCACGAGAACGCGGGCACGGTCGTCGGCCTCAGCTGCGTCGGGATCAGCTGCGAGGTGGACTGCCGGAGCTTCGACGTGAACTGCGTGTAGCGATCGGTCTGGGCTCAGGACTGAGGACGGGCGCGCGCCGCCTTGACAGGCGCGCGCCGCGCGCGCATCGTGCGACACCTTACCCGCCAATATTCTCCGCACCCCGGAGCGATTCACCCTCGAGAATACGGAGTGTACGCCATGCGCAAGCTCACGCTGAACCTGGACGCACTGCGGGTGGAGTCGTTCGAGACGGACGCCGGGGACCTCGCGTACGCCGGAACGGTGCGCGGCCACGCCACGATCGCTCCGTGCGTCGTCTACCCCTCGCCCGACCCGGTCGTGAAGACCCAGGCCGTCACCTGCCCGTACACCTGCGACGACGCCACCTGCGTGGGGAGCTGCCAGGGCACGTCGTGCGCGCCCCCCGCCTGCAACACCTGCGAGTCGTGCCCCGGGGGCCCCTGCCGGGCCACGTACCCCGACTGCAACACCGACTGACCCCCTTCCACACGCCGCCCGGGGTGCGGACGGCGGGCGGAGCGCGCGAAAACGAAGGAGGACGCGGACGACCCCGTCGCCCGCGTCCTCTCTCGCTGTCCAGACCCCGCCGCCAGGCCGCTACGAGCGCGCCGCCGCCAGCACCGCCACCGTCTCCACGTGCGCCGTCTGCGGGAAGAGGTCGAAGCTCCGCACGCTCTCCAGCCGGTACGCGGGCGCCAGCCGCTTGAGGTCGCGCGCAAGCGTGGCGGGGTTGCAGGAGATGTAGACCACGCGCGCCGACGCCGCGGCCACCAGCGCGTCCGTCACCTCGACGGCCACGCCCGCCCGCGGCGGGTTGAGGACGACGAGGTCGGCCGGGAGGTACGGCCGGATCAGCTCCTCCACCGGCCCCTCGACGAAGGTCGCCCCTTCCGGCGCCCCCCGCGCGGCCTCGTCCACCGCCTGCGGGTCGAGCTCGATCCCCACCACCGCGGCCCCCGCCCGCGCGAAGCGCCGCGCGTGGAAGCCGACGCCGCAGTACGCGTCGACGATCTTCAGACCCGAGACGTCGCCCGCGACCTCCGCCACGTGCGCCTCCAGGAGCGCCGCCGCCCCGCGGTTGACCTGGAGGAAGGCCGCCCCCGAGAGCTCCACCGTCTCGTCGCCCCACGTCTCCGGGAGCCCCGGCGCCCCCGCGATCAGCTCCGGCGCCGCCTCCCCCGGCCGGTGCCAGACGGCCGCCAGCCCGGGGACGAGGGAGACCAGCTCCTCCGGCCGCCCCGGCGAGTACCCGCCCTCCACCAGGAGCGACACCGCCCCCGACGCGCTCGCCCGGAGCGTCAGCCGCAGCCGCTCGCCCGAGGGGAGGCGCCGCGCGTCGGGCCCCCAGCTCGCCCGGAGCGCGTCCCACACCCGCGCGATCGGCGCCTCGAAGAGGAGGCAGCCGCCGTCCAGGTCCACGATCTCCTCCGGCTCGCCGAGGGCGTGGAAGCCGGCCACCACCTCCCCGTGCTCCCCCCGCCGCAGCGCGAACGACACCCGGTTGCGGTACCGGTGCTCCGACGGCGACGGCACCACCTCCGGCGGCTCCGTGGGGATTCCCCCGATCCGGGTGAGCGCGTCGGCCACGATCCGCCCCTTGGCCCGCAGCTGCGCCTCGTAGGTCAGGTGCTCCAGCGTGCACCCGCCGCACCGCGCGTAGAAGGGGCACGGCGCCTCCCGCCGCTGGGGCGAGGGCTCCACCACCCGCAGGAGCCGCCCGCGCGTCCACCGGTCGCGCCGCTCGACGAGCGCGATCTCGGCCAGGTCGCCCGGCGCCGTCCGGTGGACGAAGGTCACCCGCCCGTCCGGGAGGCGCCCCACCCCCTCGCCGCCGGCCGCGATGGAGTCGATCCGCACCGTCACCGGCGCGGGCGGGCGCCGCTCTCCGCGCCCTCCCCCGCCCTTCCCCCGCGGCGGCCGCCCCCGGCGCCCGTCCCTCACCGGCCTCTCCACCC
>DATACF010000629.1:0-2960 GCA_036259235.1 Longimicrobium sp.
GGTGGGGGCAGGCTCGTAAGTCGCGGATCAGGATGAGGTTCTCCCCTCACCACGCACGCCCACCGCGTGCGGGGGGAGGGGCCGGGGGAGGGGGGCGCGCGGAGGCCGAGGCATGCGACGTCGGTCCGCTGGATGCGAGAGAGCCGGCGCCGCCTGCGACGTTGCATGAGGGATGCGGGCCCGAAGGGCGAAGACCCTGGCGGGGGGAATGCGACTACGGCCGCGATTCCACGAGGAGATCGCGGCCGCCGTGGAGTCCGCCAGGGGCTTCGCGCCGTTGGAAACGGTCGTATCGTTTCCTACGGCGCCCGCAGCCCGGCCCCGCGCAGCGGGGACATGCCCGACACCGTAGTTGCAGTTGCCGTTCGCCGTTCCAGGTGCCCAGAACCAACGAAGAAGCCCGAGGCGACGCGCCCCGGGCTCCTTCGCATTCCCACCGGCCGACCGGCCAGCCTCACCGGAAGCGGTACGAGACCCCGAGCCGCGCCGCGAGGATGTTCGACTGGCTGTAGTCGTAGTCGATGAGCACGCTGTCGCCGCCGAACCGCCCCGGCCCGAGCGCCTCGTCGCGGACGCGGATGGCGTCGGCGTCCCAGAAGGTGAGGAAGTCCTCGAGGCCGATCTGGAGCGCCCAGTTCCCGTTCCGCCCGATCCGCGTGGTGGCGTCGGCGGCCAGGTTGAGCGCGAAGTGGCGCGTGGTGCCGGTGATGGCGTCCGGGGCGCCCTCGATGTCGTCCCAGTCCATCCACACCATGGCCGGGGCCACGGTGATGAACGCCGACGGGTGGAAGCGCCGGTTGTCGGGGATGGGGTCCGGAAGACGGACGCGCACGCCGGCCTTGGCCATCCACATCGCCGGGCCGTCGGTGCTGAGCGCCAGCGTCTCGTCGGCCGCGTCGACGATGGTGAGGATGTCCTGCTCGGCGGTGGCGAAGGCGCCGCCGAAGACGACGCTCACGGGCCCGCGGAGGCGCGCCTCGACGTCGGCGCCGACCATGGTGGCACCACCGCGCTCCTCGCGGACCGAGAACTGGTCGCCCACGTCGGTGAGGACGACGTAGCCGCCGGTGTTGTAGGGGATGCGGACGCCGATCCAGGGGGTGACGGCGAAGCGGGCCTCCGGGAGGCGCTCCGGCGGCGGCTCGTTGCCGAGCAGCGGACCGGTCTGCGCCGTGGCGGCGGCGGGGAGCGCGAGCAGCCCGAGCAGGGCGAGCGCGCTGCGTCTCATGGGACTCCTCCTGAGATGCAGGGGGGGGTGGATGTCGCGAGTGGTGCGTGCGGTTTGTCTGGGAGATCGCGTCAAGATAACGGGGTGGCCGCGCTTTCGGAATACTCCCGTGCGTTTCCGTCGCGCGCGGGCGTGCGCGCGGGCTTTCGGGAGGGGTCCCGTGGCGGGGCGGGGTCGTCCAAACGGCGACGGCAACCGCGAACCGCAACTGCGGACGACGGCTCTGGGCATGTCCCTCCGCTGCGCTCCGGGCCGGGCTGCGGGCCGCGTAGGAAACGATACTACCGTTTCCAACGCGGCGAAGCCCCTGGCGGACTCCATGCACGCCGCCGCGTCCTCGCGAGTCGCTGCCCCCGTCGCGTTCCCCCCCGCCAGGGTCTTCGCCCTTCGGGCCCGCATCCCTCATGCAACGGCGCTTCAACGGCGGAACTTCGATCCGGTTCGACAGGCTTCCGTCGCATTCCGCCGCCGCGGCGCCCCCTCCCCCGGCCCCTCCCCCGCTGCGCGGGAGAGGGTGGCGAGCCTAAGCCTAAGCCTAAGCGAGCCGGGTGAGGGCCCGCGCGGAAGCCGACGTACTCACCCCCGCCCGCCGCCCACGCCTACCCCACCAGCCGCTCGATCGCCTCCCCCGTCACCACCGTCGGCTCCGTGGGCAGCCGCCCGACCTCGAACCGCCCCACCAGCTCCCGCGCCGCCACCGCCTCCCCCGCCTCCGCCAGCCCGCACGTCGCCGCCAGCCATCCCACCACCCGCTCCGGGGCGACGCCGCGGGCGCGGAGCTCCCCGAGCGACACCGCGCCGTGCCGCTTGGCCAGGCGCTCGCCGTCCTCGCCCAGCACGAGGGGGACGTGGAGGAAGGCGGGCGCCGGGAGCCCCAGCGCCTCGTACAGGAGGAGCTGGCGCGAGGTCGACGACAGGAGGTCGGCGCCGCGGACGACGTGGGTGATCGCCATGGCCGCGTCGTCGACCACCACGGCGAGCTGGTACGCCGCCGCCCCGTCCTTGCGGCGCACCACGAAGTCGCCCGTCTCGGCGGCGGGGTCGTAGCAGCGGCGCCCCATCCGCAGGTCGTCGAAGCAGAGCTCGCCCGGCGGCGTCACCACCCGCAGCGCCACCGCCGCGATCCCGTGGCGCAGGAGCGACGGCGCCGACGGGTCCACCCGGCGGCCGCGGCAGGTGCCGGGGTAGCGCGGCCCCTCCTCGCCCGCGTGCGGCGCGCTGGCGGCGGCCGCGATGTCGCGGCGCGAGCAGGTGCACTCGTACAGGGCCCCGGCCTCCGCCAGCGCGCGGAGCGCCGCCTCGTACGCCTCCGCGCGCGCCGACTGCACGTACGGCGCGTGGGGGCCGCCCACGTCGGGGCCCTCGTCCCAGTCGAGCCCCAGCCAGCGGAGCTCGTCGAGCTGCGTCTCCATGATCCCCGGCCGCACGCGCCCGGCGTCGAGGTCCTCCACCCGCACCACGAACGCCCCGCCGGCCGCGCGCGCGTGGAGCCACGCCACCAGCGCCGTGCGCGCGTTCCCCACGTGCAGCGCGCCCGTGGGGCTGGGGGCGAAGCGCCCGCGCGTCACCGCGGCGTCCCGCTCCGCGGCCGCTCGAATCCCGCCCCCGCCCACGCCGATGCGGACGAGTTCGTCGGCACCCTCGAACCTGGCGACGCGATGATCCACCACTGTCAGACGATTCACTGGAGCGCGCCGAACAAGACCGACCGACCGCGTTGCGGATTGCTTCT
>DATACF010000630.1:0-3657 GCA_036259235.1 Longimicrobium sp.
CCGGCCAGGCGCCCCTCGGCGTCGTAGGTGTACGCCGTGGGCGCCATGCCGGCGGCCGAGACCTCCACGACCCGGTCCAGGGAGTCGAGGCGGACGGAGGCCACCCTCCCTTCGGCCGAGGTCCGGGTGAGGAGGCGCCCCGGGAGGTTGTGGACGAGGGTCGACTCGCGCCCGTTGAGCCCGGTCCGCTCGGTCACCAGGAGCGTCCGCCCGCCGGAGACGAAGATCTGGCGCGAGGCGGTGGTGGAGAGCCGCCGCCCGGCCGGGGTGACGAGGGTCGAGGCGCGCACGAGGGGAGCCTGCATCCCGAAGCGCGGGTCCGGGCCCATCTCCTGGCGGAGCGACGTCCCGTCGGGGAGCGTGGTGGTGACCCGCTCCGCGGTCTCGCGCACGGTGCGGGTCGCCAGCCCGGCCGCGTCGTAGGTGGCGCGGACGCGGTTCCCGGTGGGGAGCGTCTCGGTGACGAAGCGGGAGCTCCGCCCCTCCGCGGTCAGGCGCGCCACGCCCTCGGAGTCGGCCGAGTCGGCCTGGACCAGCGTCTGGAAGCCCCCCGCTCCGTCGTCGTCGCGGGTGAGCCGCCCCAGCGCGTCGTACTCGAAGGCGTGGACGCGCCCCGCCGGGTTCTCGAGGCGGAGGAGGAGCCCGTCCGGGGTGTGGGTGAGGAGCGTCGCCTCCCCGGCCGGGTTCTCGACCCGCGACAGCCACCCGGCGGCGTCCGTCTCCAGCGCGGTCCGGTCGCCGAAGGGGCCCACGACCGCCGTGGGCGTCCCGGCGGGGTCTCTCTCGATCCGGGTGACGCGGCCGCTCCAGTCGGTTACCGTGGCCAGGCGCCCGGCGGCGTCGTAGCCGAAGGCGTACCCCACCGTCTCCGTCCGCGCGCTCACCGTGCGGAGGTGGCGCCCGGCCGCGTCGAAGACGTGGAGGGAGAGCCCGTCCTCCGAGGCCACGGCGATCTCGCTCCCGGTGAGGCCGGGGACGGCGGGGCGGAGCCGGCGCAGCCGCCCGGCGCCCGTGTCGGCGATGTAGAGCTCGCCGTCGGGGCCGGTCATCAGGTCGTACATGTACCCCATGGCCGCCGCCGTGGCGGGGCCGCCGTCGCCGCAATCGAGCGTCGACGCCGAGCAGAAGGCGTCGCTCCCGGCCACGGTGGAGATGACGCCGTCGGGGGTGACGCGCCGGATGCGGCCGTTGTCGGAGTCGGGGATGTAGACGCTCCCGTCGGCCCCGAAGGCGAGGCGGTCGGCGGGGGTCCGCATCCGCGCCTGGACGGCCGGGCCGCCGTCGCCCGAGAAGCCGTAGCCGCCGTTCCCCGCGACGGTGGCGATCACGCCGTCGACCCCCACCCGGCGGACGCGCTCGTTCCCGGTGTCGGAGACGTAGAGGCTCCCGTCGGGACCGATGGTGACCCCCCACGCCCCCGCGAGCCGCGCCAGCGTGGCCGCCCCGCCGTCGCCCGAGAAGCCGTACGTGCCCGTCCCCGCGACGGTGGTGATGATCCCGTCGGGGGTGACGCGGCGGATCCGGTTGTGCCCGCTGTCGGCGATGTAGACGCTCCCGTCCTTCGCCACGTCGACGCCGTAGGGGCTGCTGAGGAGGGCCTGGTCGGCGGGGCCGCCGTCGCCGAGCGCCAGGAGGGCGGCGGAGGCCACGCGCGCGCCGTCCGTCTCCTCGACGGGGACCCGGGCGCGGCGCTTGGGGAACACGGTGTCGGCGCCCGCCGCCGCGCCGGCCGCCCGCGCCGACGCCGGGACGAACGACGGCTCGTCGCACTGCCCCGCGCCGGCGAAGGTGGAGATGGTGCCGTCGGGGGCGACGCGGCGGATCCGGTCGTTGGAGGAGTCCTCGATGTAGAGGCTCCCGTCCGGGCCCAGCGCCACCCCGTCGGGGAAGGCGAGGTTGGCGGCGGTGGCCGGGCCGCCGTCGCCCCCGCACCCGTACCCCCCGTTCCCCGCCACCAGGGTGAAGCGCCCGTCGCGGTGCCAGCGCCACACCTGGTGGGTGGCGTAGGAGGCGACGTAGACGCTCCCGTCGGGGGCCATCACCATCCCCGAGGGGACGAGCGGGGGCGTCCCGGGCGCCGGGGTGGGCCCGCCCGCCACCGTCTCCAGGACGTGGGTCTGGCTCGCCGCGCTCCGCCGCGAGCCGTCGCCCCCGTAGAGGACGCGCCCCACGGGGTCGTAGGCGTGGTGGACGTCGAGCGTCCATCCGCCCAGCGCCTGCGCGCGGGCGTCCCAGTCGCCGGTGGCGCCGAGGGAGACGACCGAGCTCTGCCACCGCGTCTCCTCCTGGCGGGCGCGGC
Source organism: Longimicrobium sp. (assembly GCA_036259235.1). Lineage (GTDB taxonomy): Bacteria > Gemmatimonadota > Gemmatimonadetes > Longimicrobiales > Longimicrobiaceae > Longimicrobium. Next base: position 2,300 of record DATACF010000630.1, read on the forward strand.
TGCTCATCGTCGCGGGGATCTGGCACGTCTGGTAGTAGTCGCCCGCCGCCGCCGGCTGGCAGGAGAGCCCGAAGCTCCGCGCGGCGCTGGCGGGGACGAGGTAGTAGGTGGGATAGACGTAGCCGATCCGCACCTCCGCGGCGTGCTGCCCCTGGAGGGTCCGGCCGTAGGCGTCGCGCCCGTCCCAGACGAAGGTGTGGGTCTGGTTGGGCGTGGGCGGCAGGGTGTCGGTGAAGCTCCGCCCCGCCACCCGCACCTGGAGGACGATGGCGCGGAGCGACGCCGGGAGGTCGGGGCCGCTGACCGGGATCTCGGCCGCCCGCCCGGCGATCCGCCCCGGGGCGCGGTCGCTCCGGTAGCCGAGCGTGAGCTCCGTCCCCACCAGGGGGATCCGCTCGCCCAGGACGCGCCCCTCGCACTCGATGATGGAGCCCCCGCGGAGGCAGGGGTCGTCGCCCGGGCGGGAGACGCGGGGGCGGCGCATGCGCGGGTTCCGCGCGTCCTTCGCCCCCCGGGGGTAGTTGAGGTCGATCCAGGAGAAGTGGTCGGTCTCCACCCGCCAGAGCGTCTTCCCCGGCGCGTACATCTCGGCCAGGCGCGCCCGCTCGGCGTCGTCGATCCCCATCGCCGCCAGCGCCGCCGCGCCCTCGGGGGCGCCGTCGCCGTTCGCGTCGACCTCGGCGCGGCCGCCGGAGACGGCGGTGATCCGGATCACCCGCCCGTCGTCGGTGGGGACCCAGACGGCGCGCTCGCGGTCGTACCACCCGGCGGGAACGGCGAGCCCCACGGGGAAGGAGAGGAAGTTGTCGAGGTAGAAGGCGACCGGCTTGCTGAAGCGGACGTGCGGCGCCCCGGCGGCCATCGCCTCGTCGGCCGAGAGCTCCACCGCGTAGGTGTAGCCGGACATGGCCGGGAGCTCGGCGGGCATCGCCGCGCGCCCGTTCTCGCCCACCGTGTACTCGGTGGCGCGGATGGTGAGCGACCCGGCCGGGCGGAGGGTGCCGTCGGGCATCTCCAGCGCGGCCTCGGTCCCCGCGTCGAAGACGAGCGTCGCCTGGCGGGGGCCGTCGGCGTCGGTGGCGACGGTGGCGCGGGCCACCTGCGCCTCCGGGGCGCCGGGGCCGAAGGCGACCGTCGTGGCGGCGGAGTCGAGCCCCACCAGCGCCACGTCGTCGGCGTGGGCGAACTCCTGCCACCGCGTGCTCACCTTGCGGTCGGCGGGGAGCCAGCCGTCCTTCTCGTAGACCAGCGTGAGGGTGCCGCCGCCGGAGACGGCGAGGTCGAACATCCCGTCTTCGCGGGTCCGCGTCCGCCCCAGCTCGGGGTGGTCCAGCACCCGGACGGCGACGCCGGCCAGG
>DATACF010000631.1:0-3663 GCA_036259235.1 Longimicrobium sp.
AGCAGAGAACCCCCTCTGCTGACTCTGCTCCTCTGCGTGAGAATTTCATTGGGACTCGGACTCGGCGCGAATGCCGGCTACTTGCACTCCAGCCAGTTGTCGCCGGTCCCGGTCTCCACCTTGAGCGGCACCTCGAGCGAGGCGGCGGACTCCATCCGCGAGCGCACCAGCGCCAGGACGCGCTCCTCCTCGCCGCGCGGCACTTCGAACAAGAGTTCGTCGTGCACCTGCAACAGCATCTTCGCGGGGACGCGCTCCTGCCAGAGGTCTTCCTGGATCTGGATCATGGCGATCTTGATCAGGTCGGCCGAGGAGCCCTGGATGGGGGCGTTGGTGGCCGCGCGCTCGCCGAACGCCCGGATGTTCCAGTTCCGCGAGGCGATCTCGGGGATGTAGCGGCGGCGGCCGGAGAGCGTCTCGACGTAGCCGCGCGCCTTGGCCGTCTCGATCTGCTCGTCGAGGTAGCGGCGGACGCCGGGGAAGCGCTCGAAGTAGGCCTCGATGAACGCCTTGGCCTCGGACTGCGGGATCCCCAGCTGCTGCGCCAGCGAGAACGGCCCCTGCCCGTAGATGATCCCGAAGTTGACCGTCTTCGCCCGGTCGCGCATCTCTTTGGTGACCGAGTCGGCCGCGACGCCGAAGATGAGCGCCGCCGTCTGCCGGTGGATGTCGGCCCCGGCGCGGAACGCCTCGACGAACGCCTCGTCCTTCGAGTAGTGGGCCAGGATGCGGAGCTCGATCTGCGAGTAGTCGGCCGAGACGAAGCGCATCCCCCCGGCGGGGATGAAGCCGCGCCGGATCTCGGCCCCCATCTCGGTGCGGATGGGGATGTTCTGGAGGTTGGGGTCCGTCGACGAGAGCCGCCCCGTGGCCGCCACCGTCTGGTTGAAGGAGGTGTGGATCCGCCCCGTCTCCGGGTTCACCATCCGCGGGAGCGCGTCGACGTAGGTCCCCAGGAGCTTGTCGATCTGCCGGTACTGCATCAGGAGCTCCGGGAGCCGGTGCCCCTGCGCGGCGAGCGCCTGGAGGACGTCCACGTCCGTGCTGGCGCCCGTCTTGGTCTTCTTGATGACGGGGAGCCCCAGCTTGCCGAACAAAATCTCCCGGAGCTGCGGGGTTGAGCCGATGTTGAACTCCTCCCCCGCCTCGGCGTGGATCTCCGCCTGCACGTTCCGCAGCTGCCCGCGCAGCTCGGCCGACATGGCGTGGAAGAAGGCCTCGTCGATCCGGATCCCGTTCCACTCCATCTCGGCCAGCACCCGCACCAGCGGCATCTCGATCTGCCGGAAGAGCGCGTCGAGGTGGAGCCGCTCCATCTCGGGGGCGAAGCGCCGCGCCAGCCGGAGCGCGATGTCGGCGTCCTCGCAGGCGTACTCGCACGCTTCCGCGAGCCCCACCTCGGCGAAGGCGATCTGCGCCTTCCCCTTCCCCGTCACGTCCTCGTAGCGGATGGTGGTGTGGTCGAGGTGCTGGAGGGCCAGCACGTCGAGCCCGTGCTCGCGCCTCCCCGGCTCCAGCACGTAGCTGGCGATCATCGTGTCGAAGTCGATCCCCCGCAGCGCGATTCCCGCGCGGCGGAAGACGAGGAAGTCGTACTTCAGGTTCTGCCCCAGCTTGAGGACGGACGCGTCCTCCAGCAGCTCGATCAGCGGACGGACCTCGTCGGAGTGGAGCGCGGGGAGGTTCTTCACCGGCGCCTCGTTCCGCCGCTCGGGCGAGGGGTCGCCCCCGCCGCCCAGGAGGTCGCCCTGCTGCGCCGTGTCGGGGCGGCGGTGGCCGAAGGGGAGGTACCACGCCTGGTTGGGCCGCACGGAGAGCGAGATCCCGCACAGCTCGGCGCGCATGGGGTCGGTGCTGCTGGTCTCCGTGTCCACCGCCACCCGCCCGGCCTCGCGCGCCTGGCGGACGACCTCGCGCAATCCCGCGGCGGTGTCGACGAGCGTGTACTCGACGGGCTCGCGTGGGGCCGCCTCCCTGGCGCCCTCCTCGCCCCCGGCGGACGAGGGCGCGGCGGCGGCGTACTCGCGGGCGAGGGAGGTGAACTCCAGGTCGATGAAGAGCTCCTTCAGCCGCCCCCGGTCGGGCTGCTGGAGGCGGAGCGCGTCGAGGTCGAGGTCGACGGCGAGGTCGGTGCGGATGGTGACGAGCTGCTTGGAGAGGAGCGCCGCGTCGGAGAAGGCCTCCAGCGCCTCGCGGGCGCGCTTCCCCTTGATCTCGGAGGTGCGCGCCAGGATCTGCTCGATGGGGCCGTACTCCTCGATGAGCTGGATGGCCGTCTTGGGCCCGATCCCCGAGACGCCGGGGACGTTGTCGGACGAGTCGCCGATGAGCCCCAGGTAGTCGACCACGCGGTCGGGGGAGACGCCCAGGCGCTCATGGGCGTTGCGGGTGTCGACCCACTCCTCCTCGACCGCCGTGGGGCCGCCGCGGCCGGGGTTGAGGAGGCAGACGTGGGGGCGGATGAGCTGGTAGAAGTCCTTGTCGCCCGAGACGATGACCGTCTCCAGCCCCGCGTCGACGGCCTTGGCCGCCAGGGTGCCGATGACGTCGTCGGCCTCGTAGCCCTGGAGCTCGAGGACGGGGATGCGGAACGCCGTCACCAGGTCGCGGACCCGCGGGAGCGAGGCCTCGAGCTCGGTGGGCATCTTCTCGCGCGTGGCCTTGTAGTCGGGGAAGATCACGTGCCGGTCGGAGCTTCCGGCGTCGAAGACCATCCCCAGGTAGTCGGGCTGGTGCTTCTCGATGATCTTGAGGAGGAAGCGCGTCACGCCGAAGGCGGCGGAGGTGTTCTCTCCCTTCGACGAGATCAGCGGGCGCGAGATCATCGCGAAGAACGCGCGGTAGATCAGCGCGTAGCCGTCGATCAGGAACAGGCGCGGGCGGGTCTTCTCGGGCGTCTCCACGTGCGCTTCACGGCCGGGGGCGGGGTCGACTCATCGCGGGCGAGCGAATTCTACCGCGCGCGGGGGGCCGGGGCAAAGCGGACGCGTCCCAGCGGGGCGCGTGGCGGTGTACGGGATCTGGCCGGCGTCGGATTTCCGGACGCCGCTCCGGCCCTCCCGCGACCCCCCGAAATCAGGGCAAGTCGTTTCAAGATAAATACTTAGGCGACGACGGCCGGTTGTGCACGCAACCTGCCTTCACCCCTTCCGTCGAGCCGGCGCCGCCCCGGCGCCCCGCCCATCACGCTTCCGGACGACTTTCCCGATGCCCCGCTCCGCCTCTCCGCTCGCGCCCGCCCGGCGCGTCCGCCGCGGTCCCCTCCCGGCCGCCGCCCCCCTGGCCGCCCGCCGCCGGCGCATCGACGCCCCGCGGCGCGAGACGGTGCCCCCCGAGCTCCTCCTGGCCGAGATCAACCGCGCGCTCTCGGAGCGCCCGGAGACGGCGACGGTGCGCGTGGGCGGGCGCCGGTGGGTGCTGCGCTCCGCCGAGGCGGGCGCGTGCAACTGGTGCGAGACCAGCCTGGTCGTCCGCGTGCACGGCACCGTGGGCCCCCAGTGCTTCGCCGTCCTCCGCGAGGTGATCGCCGACGCGCGTGCGCGCTACGACCTGTTGCTGGCGGAGTAGGGGGCGCCCGTGGGAGGCGAGGCGCCGGAGCCGGGGCGCCGGCTGGTCGTCCTCGACCTCATGGCGGGACGCGGAGGCGCGGCGGGAGGATGTCCT
>DATACF010000632.1:0-3422 GCA_036259235.1 Longimicrobium sp.
GGAGCAGAGTCAGCAGAGGGGTTTCTCTGCTGACTCTGCTCCTCTGCGTGAGATATGCAGTCGCGGGATCTGGAGTCGGCGCATTGCCATCGGGAGCACGCCGGGCCCGCCATCGGCGGATGTCGGCGGCTACGCTTCCTCGGATACGGAGTTGAGCGCCTCCAGCAGCGCATCGGCCCGGGCTCCGTGCCGCTCGGCCGCGGTGGCGATGGGGAGGGCGCCGCCGCAGCACGAATCGATGCCGTGGCGCTTGAAGACGGCCAGCGTGGCGGGGGCCCGCCGGATCGCCTCGTTGACGGTCATGGTGCCGGAGATCCGCGTCTGGGTCTTCATCGGGAGTCCTTTCGCATGGGGTCAGGCCGCGCGCCCGGGCGCCCGCTCCACGGTCGGGAGCGCGCCGGGGCGGGTATGGGGCGCGTCGAGGGTGCGCCAGAGGTTGAAGATGAAGAAGAACGCCCCGGTGGCGCTGAGGACGGCGCCCACGCCGAGGACCGGCACGCCGACGCTCCAGCGGAAGACGCGGAGGACGAAGCCGAGCACCATCCCCGCCAGCCCCGCGTTGGCGATCCAGAGGTGGAGCGCGGCGGCGCGCGGGCTGTGCAGCGGCCGCCCCACGAAGCGCGGCACCACGTGGTAGGCGACGCCGAAGATCATCATGCTCACGAACCCCAGGAGGTTGGCGTGCATGTGCGCCGGCCGGAACGCCACGGCGGGCGGGTGCACCGCCATGCCGACGCCGAGGAGGACGCCCACGCCCAGCCACACCAGGCTCGAGCGGATGAAGCGGCGGACGAACGGGTCCATCTCTCTATCTCCTTCGGGGTTCGGAAAAGATCGGACGATCGGGAAACCATCACCCCCCGCGCGCCAGGCGCACGGCGGCGAAGACGAGGAGGAGCCCCACGACGGCGTTGATCCGCGCCAGCCACGCCGCCCGCGCCCGCGCCTCCAGCGCCCGCGGCGACCCCGGCTCCAGCCGCCCCGCGCGCGGCCCCAGGACGAAGTCGTGCACGGCGCTGACGAGGATCATCACGACCACCGCGCCCAGCTTCCACGCCAGCGCCCGCCCGTACGGCGACCCCCAGAACGCCGCGCGCCACACCTGCCCGCCGCGCAGCACCCCCGTGACGACGAGGATGGCGATGGCCCCCCACCCCACCGCCCGGAACGCCTCCCCCAGCTCGCGGAAGAGCCGCGCCCGCAGCGCCGCCGGCTCCAGCCTCCGCAGCACCGGCGCGCCCACCAGCGCGAAGAAGAACATCCCCCCCAGCCACAGGAGCGCGGCGAGGACGTGGACGGTGACGTTCAGGAGGTAGAGGTTGCGCATGGAACAGAAAGTCCTGAGTCCTGAGTGCCAAGTGCCAAGTGCCAAGTGCCAAGTGTCATACCACTTAGGACTTAGCACTTAGGACTTAGGACTATCTCTCTAGAACCGCTCCCCCTTCGCCTCGCGGAGATGGCTCCCCACCGGGCGGATGCGGCTCCACATGGTCCAGAAGTACACCCCGATCCCCAGCGCCTGGCCGAGGCCGCCGCCGACGATCGTCCACGGCTGCCACGGCTGGCCCATCCACGCGCGCGACGCCTCGGCGCCCACGCGGAGCACCGTGCCCACGGTGAGGAGCCAGTACGCCGCCTCGATCCGGTCCGGCCGGTAGCGCGTGTCCTCGCGCGCGGCGCGGGGGAAGAGCCAGAGCGCCACGCCGAGGATCAGGTAGAGGACGAAGCCCGCCAGGATGGCGTGCGCGTGGGCCGAGACGAGGTACGGGTTCGGCCACACCCCCCAGAGCTCCCGCCGCGCCAGCATCCACGCCCCCAGCACGAGGCCGAAGCCGAGGAAGAGGATTCCCGTCTTGATGAACCGCCGGACGAGGGTGTACATCGGGACTGAGCTCTCGCGCGAGACGAAGGGAACGGGGGCGATCGGCGGGAACGATAACGCCGCGCGGGGACGCACCCTGTCAGCCTCCAACCGGATTGCCGCGAGGGGACACGTCCGGACGGCGCGGGGGATCTCCCCACGCGGACGCGTCCGATCCCGGAACGGGGGCACGAAAGAAGGCGCGGGGGATCGACTCCCCCGCGCCTTCCTCGTCTGCCGACTCCGCCGAACCGCGGTCCGCCGCGGCTACGGCCCAGGCACCCCCTCCTGCTCGTCCCGCGGCTCGTCGTCGTCCTGGCTCCGCTCGCGCAGGCGCGGCGGGCGGCCGAAGGAGTACGAGAAGCTGAGGACCGCCGAGCGCGCCCGCCACCGGCTCCGCCCGATCTGCTCGAAGGTCGGGTCGCGGCTCTCGAACGAGGAGCGGTAGAGGTCGAACGGGTCCATCACCATCAGGTTCAGCGTCGCCCGGTCGGTCAGCTGCTGGCGGATTCCCAGGTGCGTCATCAGCGACGACGAGATCCGCCCCTGCGCCACCTCGCGCTCCGGCTGGTAGAAGAACATCCCCTGGAGCGCCAGCCGGTCGGACACCCGCGCGCTCACGTTGCCGCGCGCGCTCCCCCACACCGCCTCGCCCGAGTAGCTCGGCGCCAGGTTCCCGGCGTCGCGCACCTCGCGCGTCCCCGTGAAGCTCAGGCTCCCGCTCACCCCGCCCAGCGGGCGCATCGAGAGCGTCAGCGTCGTCCCCAGCTGCTCCACCGTGGCCAGGTTCTCCCACGTCTGCGTCGAGACGCCGCTCTCGTCGACGCGGCGGATCTGCACCCAGTCGTTGTCGGTCCGCCGCCAGTACGGCGACAGGCGCACCGAGCCGAAGGACCCCGAGACGCTCGTCTCCAGGCTCACCGAGTTGGAGTACTGCGGCTCCAGCTCGGGGTTGCCGACCGTGCGGTTGAGGGGGTCGTTGGAGCGGTCGACGGGGTTCAGCACCCACGGCCCCGGCCGCCGCACCCGCCGCGAGTACTGGAGCCGCACCTCGCGCCCGCCCCCCAGGTCGTAGCGGAGGTTGGCGCTGGGGAAGAGGCTCGTGTAGCCGTTCTCGTACACCTCCGGCGTCTCGGCCAGCGCCAGCCGCGTGTCGGCCCGCTCGGCCCGGAGCCCCGCCTGCGCCGTCAGCGCCCCGAAGCTCCGCGAGAGCGTGCCGTACGCCGAGTGGAAGGTCTCGCGGAAGTCGTACCCCGTCGCCGTCTCGGTCCCGGAGGCCGGGTCGTCCGCGTCGGCGAGGACCTCCAGGAGGCGCTCGTCGTCGGTGTCCTGGACCTCGGCGCGGTACCCCAGCTCGATGCTCCCCAGCTCGCCCCAGGGGCGGACGTACCCCACCTCCACCTGCCGCTCGCGCTCGCCCCCCTCGGTGTCGTCGAGGGTCAGCTGCACCGGGAGCCCCAGCGGCTCCTCCCCGGCGCCCAGGAGCTCGCGGCGGACGCGGCTCCAGGCGTCCCCCTCGCGGTTCTCGTACTCCACCTCCAGCGTCAGCTCGTGGCTCCCC
>DATACF010000633.1:0-6205 GCA_036259235.1 Longimicrobium sp.
CCACGATCTGCGCCGCCGCGGGCGCCGAGGCCCCCAGGAGCGCGCACCCCACCGCGAACAGGCCCGCGGCCCGCTTCAGCGTCTCGCTCTGCATCTTCCCGTTCCTCCCCGTTTTCACGTGAACCGTCGCGTCCTTCTGGCGCCGCACCCCCACCGCGAAGCGCACCCCCAGCGGCGTCTCGATCGAGCGCGTGAACACCACGCGCCCCCGTCCCCCGATCTCCGTCCCCGGGACCCCGAAGCGGATCGGCGTCCCCGGGACCACGGGCGCGTCCATCACCAGCCGCGCTCCGCTCGCGCTCACCTCCTCCAGCACCCCCACCCGCTCCGTCTGCCGCCGCTCGCCCGGACGCCGCTGCCCCAGCACCACCCTGGCCGGCATCCCCACCGGCTCGCGCCGCTCGTGGCGCGTGTTGCGCAGCCACGACACGGGGCGGTCGAGGAGGTGCCCGAAGGAGATGCTGTACTGCGACTGCTCCAGCGGCACCGCGTGCTGCGTGCAGTGCAGCTCGATGGCGTCGCGCACCGTGAGCGGGACGTCGAGGAACTGCACCCCCGTGCGGTAGAAGGTCCCCGTCTTCCCCTTCCCCTTCGCCTCCACGGGCACCGAGTGGAGGACCTTCGCCCGCACCTTCACCGTCGCCGTCGAGAGGGGGAGCTCCAGCCTGAGCTCCGTCCCCTCCGCCATCGGCCGCGTGGTGCGGAAGGCCATCCCGCCGGGGTTCAGGTCCTCGGCGAGCGCCACCTGCGGCCGCGTCTTCCCGCCCCCCTCCCGGAGGACGCTGATGCTGACCGGGAAGCGGTCGCGGAAGCGGTGGTCGGCCCGCTGCTGGCGGACGCGAAGGCTCAGCCGCACCACCGACCAGGCGAGCGCGAAGTTGAGCGCCGCCCACACCGCGTTGGTCTGGAAGGCCAGCGAGCGCCACCCCGGCACCCGGTACTGCACCCACCCGAAGCGGTACGCCAGCGTGGCCCACACCACCGCGAACGCGGTGAGCCCCATCAGCACCACCTGGGGCGCGTACGTCTTGAACGGCACGTGCCCGGGGCCCTTCGGCGTCACCTTGAACTTCTGCTCCTTGCGGCTGAAGATCGACGCCACGGCGCGCGTGTACGTCCAGAACTTCACCATGTGGAAGCGCTCCGCCGCCCAGGTGCTCGCCCGCCCCCGCGAGAGCGCCTCGGAAAGCGCGAACGAGAGGGCGAGGAAGGGGAGGAAGCGCGCCAGGAACTCGCGGTTGAGCGCGTCGATCGGGAGGACGCCGGTGAGGAAGAAGATCAGCGGCGCCGCGTAGAAGACGAGCTTCTGCACTCCGCCCACGTAGGCGGTGAGCGACCCGAAGTACGAGAGGCGCTGCTGGAGCGAGAGCCCCGGGTAGGTGAGCGGGTTGAAGCGCTTGAGGACCTGCATCCCCCCCTGCCCCCACCGCAGGTGCTGCGTGTGGAAGGCCACCGCCGAGTGCGCCGCCAGCCCGAAGACCAGGCTCTCGCCGTAGAACCCCGAGTTCCACCCCCTGGCGTGGAGGATCAGCGAGGTCTCGATGTCCTCGGTGATCGTCTGGGTCGAGAAGCCGCCGATGGAGTCGAGCGCCGCGCGCCGGATGACCGCGCTGCACCCGCAGAAGAAGGTGCAGTTGATCGAGTCCTTCCCCGGCTGGATGACGCCGAAGAAGAGGCGCTGCTCCTCCCAGATCCGCCGCGACGTCTCGTCGACGTTGTAGGTGAAGGCGTCGGTGTTGTAGAAGTCCTGCGGCGTCTGCACGAAGGCCAGCTTCGGGTCTTCCACGAAGAACCCCAGCACCCGGTCGAGGATGTGGGGGAGCGGGACGTGGTCGGCGTCGAGCTGGAGGATGAAGTCGCCCCTGGTGTGCTTCAGCGCGTGGTTGAGGTTCCCCGCCTTGGCGTGCTCGTGCGTGGTGCGGCGGAGGTAGTGGAGCCCCAGCTCCTCGGCCATCGCCTTCACCTCGTCGCGCTCGCCGTCGTCCAGCACCCACGTCTCGTGGGGGTAGCGGATGGCGCGCGCGCCGATGGCGGTGCGGCGGATGACCTCCAGCGGCTCGTCGTAGCAGGTGATGTAGACGTCGACCGAGAGCCCCGGCGGGGGCGGGACGGGCTGCCGGTGCCGGAGGCGCCACACCGAGAGGACCATGATGAAGGCCGTCACCAGCCCCCACGTCTCGGCCAGCGCCAGCGGCACCGAGAACCAGAGGTGGTCGAGGTTGAGCGTCCACCCCCAGCGCCAGACGATGTAGTACGTCCAGTAGACGAGCGTCACCACGGCGAGCGCGCGGATCAGCCTTTCTTTCCACTCGGGGAGCTGCGGGACGGCGTTGGGTGGACGGCGTCGGAGGGGGGGCGCCGCGACGGCGGCGCCGGTGTTTTCGTTCGGCTCCATAAACTCTCGCTCACCTCGGCGGCTGGGCCGTCTCCCGCTCCCGGCCCTCCGGCCGGCGGGAGACCCCTGGCTCTGCGGCCCCGCCTCGCGGCGGGTGTGCTCTGTACGGGTGCGCTGCTTCGGGCGGATGCACCGCCGTTTGTTTATTCCCGGGCTGCCGGTCCGGGGTTGGGGAGGGCCCGCACGCCAGAAGTGTGCCCGGATATACGTATGTTCCGTCAAACCTTCGTTCGTGCATAAATCAAGGCGCCGCAAGGAGTTGTCCTTGCGGCGCCATCTGTCGCAGGCGTCTGGAACTACGATGTTCTGCTACCCCCCTCCGAACGTCCCCCTGAGCGCGGCTCAGGGGGGCCTGTGATACCCGTTCCCTGGACGGAATGCGCAGAGCAGGCGCGGAAGCCGTCGCATCCGGGAGAGGAGAGAGGAAAGCCCGCGATCCACCGTGGAGCCATGGGCGGAGATGAGTATCGAAATTTTTTCGAAGAGGCCCCTTCGGTCCTTCCTCTCGTCGATCCGCGTTCGCCCGCCGCCTCCGCGCCTTCAAGCATCGCGAACCACGTGATCAGGAGGATCGGCGCGGAAGCCGGCCCCTGCTCCACATCCCCCCGATCACGCAGTTGGCTTAGCCTGGGCCGAGCACGAGACCCCGACCGTGGGCGAGATCGATCGCACAATCCGGTGCGGCATCTGGGTATGAGAGGCCAAAAGCGGGACCTGTCGACGCACGAAGCCCCTCCTCCCGCGACGGGAAGAGGGGCCTGGTCTTTCCGGCGCGACCTCACCGCGCGGCGAGGCGGGTCCCGGCGGGGGCGTCGGGGGCGTCGGGGGCGTAGGCGGTCCGCATCCCGGGGAGCGCCATCGCCTCGCGGAAGGCGGCGAGGGCGGCGGGGGTGGAGTCGATCCGCCAGTCGGCCTCCTTGTCCATGTGGAACCAGACCGCGCCCGCGATCCCGCGGCTCCGCATGGTGGCGTACGCCTCGCGGATCCACCGCGCCTTGGCGTCGCCCGTCCCCTCGTCGGTTCCGAACTCGCCGATCAGGACGGGCTTCGTCGGGTACCGGCGGAGGAGGTCGGAGAGCATCCGGTCGGCGGCGTCGCCGTCGGTCATCTGCGCGAACGTCTGCCAGCTCCCGCCCCACACCTTCGGCGCGTTGAAGCCGTGGGCGCCCACGTAGTCGACGTAGGCGTCGCCCGGGTAGTAGTTGGCGTACCAGTTCCAGTGCGAGGCGCCGGTGGCCGCGTGGGTGAGCGGGTTGCCGACGTTGGGGTTCCACACCCAGCGGACGTTGGCGGCGCCCTCGCGGCGGAAGATGTCGACGATCCGGCGCCAGGCGGCCGCGTACTTCGCGGGCCCCTCGGCGTTCCCGTTCTCGACCCCCTGCCAGGCGAAGCTCCAGTTCCCGTTCATCTCCCACGCCGGCTCCAGGAGGACGACCGAGCCGACCGACCGGATCCCCCGGGCGATCGCCGTCAGGCGGGCGTCGGCCTTCCCCTGGACGATGGCGTCGAGGACGGAGGACTGCGGGCCCGCGGCCCAGCGCACGTCGATGGCGAGGTAGTTGGTCGACCCCGCCTCCTGCACCTTCCGCAGGAGCTGGCCGCACCACCCGGAGGCGGTGAAGTCGCAGTCGAGGTTGTGGAAGCTCTTCACCAGCGCCGGGCGCTTCCCCGAGAGGCGCTCGAAGTCGGCGATGGCGCCCCCGATCCGCTCGGGCGTCGTGCTGGCGTCGCCCAGGTAGGCGCCGGTGAAGAAGGGCGCGGCCGCCTCCGGCTCCGGAGTGGGCGCGGCCGGCTCGGCCGGCTCCTCGGGCTGGGGCGTCGGGCGCGCCTCGGGGCCGGAATCGGTGGGCATCTCGGCGCAGGCGGCGAGGAGCGCGACGGAAAGGGTCGCGAGCCCCGCAAGAAGCGGGCGGCGGAGGAGCTTCGACGGCATGGTGGCGACACCTGGCTTCGGCGGCCCGACCGGCGTGGCGGCGCCGGGGTGGCGCGCGCGGTAGCCTCGTGGCTTTGCGTCCCCGCCTTTCGGCGGGTTTGCCGTTCTCGGAGGTGCCCTGGGGCGGGAGGCCTTCGGGCGGGGGACTTCACGCGCGCCGTCCGTCCGGCCGCGCGCAGGCGTGGGGGTTAGGGCACGTTGCATTCCCTCCGCGCGATGGAGGATAAATCGTTGGGAATGCTGGCTTTCTCAGCCGTCTTCCGGTCCCGTGCGGGGGTTCTCCCCCGCGATTTGCACGGGTGTCGGGGGAAATGCACGGCGGCCGGTGAGCGCACGTTTTCTCCGGGCGCGCATCCGATTGCGTCACAACGAGTTTCGCGGGTCGGGCGATTCGCGGCGCGGGTGTGCCCGGGCCGGGGAAGGGGGTGAGGACGCCGTGGCCTGGAGGTTGCTTCGTGGGCGCCCCCGCTCCGGCGGCGGTCCCCGCGCCGGACGCATTGCATTCGGGAACGCCCTGAAGGATCCGCCCCATGGGCGGAGTGGATGAGCCCAATCATGAAGCGGATCTTTCTGATCGTCCTCCCCCTGTGGGTGTCGAGCCACGCCGCCCCCGCCGACGCGCAGCGCCCCCGCGGGCCCGAGCCGGCCGCGGCGCGCGCCCTCCCCGCCCAGTGGGGCGCGGTGAGCGACCGCGACGTCTTCCTGAACGCCGCCCGCACCGCGTGGGCGTACGTCGACGGGCAGTACAACGCGCAGACGGGGCTGGTCAACTCGGTGGAGGGATACCCGTTCGCCACCGTCTGGGACATCGGGAGCGGGCTCCTGGCCCTCTACTCCGCCGACCAGCTCGACCTCCTCGACGGCGACGAGTACGACCGGCGGATGCGGCGCGCGCTCCAGACGCTGGCCGAGATGCGCCTCTTCGACGGCGCGGCCTTCAACAAGATGTACAGCACCTCCTCGGGCGCCATCTCCGGTCGGGCGGGGCAGGAGGCGTCGACCTCCGAGCGCGGCTACGGGTGGTCGGTGCTCGACATCGGCCGGCTCCTGGTGGCGCTCAAGGTGATCCACGCCAACCAGCCGCAGTACGCGGAGCTGATCGAGACCGTGGTGGGGCGGCTCGACTACGGGCGGCTGATCCGCGACGGCTACCTCCGCGGCGAGGACCTGAGCCCGCGCGGGGGGCGGAAGCGCGAGTACCAGGAGGGGCGGGTGGGGTACGAGCAGTACGCCGCCACCGGCTTCGCCGCCTGGGGGCACCGGGCCGACCGGGCGCTCGACCTCCGCCAGAACACGCGGCCGGTGACGGTCCTCGGCGTCCCGCTCCTGAACGACACGCGCCAGGGGTCGCACCTGACCAGCGACCCGTTCGTGATGCACGGGCTGGAGATCGGGTGGGGGGCCGAGATGCGCGAGCTGGCGTGGCGGGTCCTGGCGGCCCAGGAGGCGCGGTGGCGGCAGACGGGGACGGTGACGATCGTCAACGAGGACGCGGTGACGGGGCCCCCGTACTTCCTCTACTACTCGGTGCTGGCCGACGACCGCGAGTTCGCGGCCGAGGCGCCGGAGGGCGCGCCCGCGGGGCCGGTGCGGCGCACCGTGAGCACCAAGGGGGCGTACGGGTGGCACGCGCTGGTCCCCAGCGGCTACACCTGGGCGGCGCTCCAGCGGGTGGAGGGTGCGCGCACCCCCGGCGGGTGGGGCGCCGGTGTCTTCGAGGACGACGGCCGCGTTTCCGGGGGCGCCAACGTCAACACCGCCGCCGTGGTGATGGAGGCCGCGCTCTACGTGATGCGCGGCGGGCGCCCGCTCATCGAGCCGGGGCCGGAGCGGGGGAGCGTGGCCGCGCCCGCGCGGGCGGCGGCGGGACGGTAACC
>DATACF010000634.1:0-6349 GCA_036259235.1 Longimicrobium sp.
GGGGGGGCGCCCGTCTTTTCTCCCGTCGTACCTGGTCAGCCCGCGAAGGCGAGCGGCACCGCGCCCTCCGCCAGCGCCACGCGGACCGCCGTGTCCGGCGCCGCGTCGCCCGGCCCGGCCTGCACCGTGACCTCGGCGCCGTCGGGGAGCGCGACGCGGTAGAAGGTGGCCGCGCCCGCGAAGCGCCGGTCGGCCACGGCCCCGGCGAGGACGCCGTCGGCCGGGTGCGTCTCGGGGAAGATCCGTAGCGCCTCGGGGCGGACCATCACCCGGAGCTTCGATCCGGTCTCGCGCGGCGCGCCCTCCGACAGCTTCGCGCGCCAGACGGGCCCCGCGGCGAGGCGGCAGGCGGCGACGTCGCCGTCGGCCGACTCCACCGTGGCGGGGAGGAAGTTGGCGCGGCCGAGGAAGGAGGCGACGAAGGTGTTGGCCGGGACGGCGTAGAGCGCCTCGGGCGTCCCCACCTGCTGGAGGCGGCCGCGGTCGAGCACGGCCACGCGGTCGGAGAGGGCGAACGCCTCCTCCTGGTCGTGGGTGACGAAGACGGCCGTCATCCCCAGCCGCTTGAGGAGCGCGCGGAGCTCGTCGCGCGTCCGCTCGCGCAACGCCGCGTCGAGGTTCGACAGCGGCTCGTCGAGGAGGAGGAGGGGGGGCTCGGGGGCCAGCGCGCGCGCCAGCGCCACCCGCTGCTGCTGCCCGCCCGAGAGCGCCTGCACCCGCCGGTCGCCGTAGCCGGCCATCTCCACCAGCGCCAGCGCGCGCTCCACCTTGGCGTCGGAGACCGTCCGCCCCTCGCCGCGGGAGCGCAGGCCGAACTCCACGTTCTCGTGGACGCCCATGTGGGGGAAGAGCGCGTAGTTCTGGAAGACCATCCCCACGTCGCGCTGCTGTGGCTTGAGCGTGGTGACGTCCTTTCCGCCCAGGAGGACGCGGCCCCCGGTGGGGGTCTCGAACCCCGCGATCATCCGCAGCGTCGTCGTCTTCCCGCACCCGCTGGGGCCCAGGAGGCTCAGCAGCTCCCCCTGCTCGACGTGGATCGACACCCCGTCGACCGCCGTCACCTCGCCGAAGCGCCGGGTCAGGTTCTCGAGCGTCAGCATCGGGACGGCAGTGCGTGAGTGCGTGAGTTCGGGAGTGCGCTCGGGAATCGCGCTCGACGGCCCTCCGCGCCGATGATGGCCGTCGCCGTCACTTGGGGCCCTTTCCGCGGACGTGCTCGTCCCAGTAGCGCATCCACTCGGGGGTCTTCTGCTGGAGGAGGCTCCAGTCGAGGGGCTCGGGGCGGATCTGCTCGCGGACGCGGCGGAGGTGCGGGGGGAGCGAGTCGGCGGGGACGTCGTTGCGCGCCGGGAGGCGGTGGAACTCGCGGGCGGCGGGGACCACCGCGGCGCCGCCGATCCACTCCACGAAGTCGCGGGCGCGCGCCGCGTTCCCGGAGCCGCGCACCACGGCGACGGCGTCGACCAGGAGCGGGGTGCCGCTGGTGGGGACGACGTAGTCGATGGGGTACGTCCCCTTGGCCTTCAGCGCGTCGATGTCGGGCTGGTCCCAGAGCGTCACCACGCCTTCCTGGCGGGCGAGCTTCTGGTAGAGGATGGTGGGGTTCAGCACGTACTCGCGCGTCTGGCCGTCGAGGCGGCGGAGCCAGTCGAACCCCTGCGCCGTGTCGCCCGTCGCCCGCAGCGACCGGTGGACGATCATCCCGAAGATGGCGCGCATCGTCCCGCTCGCCATGGGGTCGCGGATGACGACCCTGTCCTTCCACTTCGGGTCCAGCACCTCGTCCCAGTCCTTCGGCGCCTGGTCGGCGGGGACGGCGGTGGTGTTGAAGGCGATGACCTCGGGGGTGAGGTAGGTGCCGTGCCAGAACCCCTCGGGGTCGCGCGCGTCGGCGGGGAGGGCGCCGGCCCACGTCGGGACGTGGCGCTCCAGCAGCGAGTCGCGGGCGGCGTCCTCGAAGGTCGTCGCCGGGGCGCCCCACCAGACGTCGGCCTGGGGGTTGGCGCGCTCCGAGCGGAGGCGGTCGAGGACCTCCTGCGACCCCATGTCCACCGTCTGCACGTCCACGTCCGGGTGGAGCGCCTCGTAGCGCGCCTCGAACGCCTTCAGCATCTCGCGCCCGTGGGGCGAGTAGACGGTCAGCGTCTCCCGCCCGTCGCCGCCGCCGCACGCCGCCAGGGCGAGCGCGAGGGCCGCGGGGGAAACGCGCGCGAAAGTCTTCATCCGGCTCCGGTCTCCGGTGGAGTTTGTCTCAGGAAGAAATCTCACCGTCCGCCCTCCCGCTCCCCCGCCGTCCCGTCGATGCGGTCGACGAGCGCGTGGACGCGGCCGACCTGCGAGACGGCCTGGCGGAGGCGGGGGAGGTCGCCGCGGGCGGTGTCGAGGATCTTCTCGCGGAAGAGCTCGCGGTATTCGGGGCGGGCGCCCTCGGCGGCCTGTTCCACCAGCGCCTTCGCCTCGGCCCAGTCGCCCGCGCGGAACTCGCGCTCCACGCGCGCCTCGGCCGCCTCGCGCGTGAGCGGCGCCCCGGGCGTCGCCCGCCGGAAGCGGAGGATGACGAACCCGACGGCCAGCGCCGCGAGGACGACGACGAGCCAGAGGGGGACGCCCATCGCCCTCAGGCCGCGGTGAGGAGGAGGGGGCGGTCGCGGGTGATGACCATCGTGTGCTCCCAGTGGGCGGCCAGGTCGCCGCCGCGGGTGCGGAGCGTCCACCCGTCGTCGTCCTCGACGTGCTGGGCCGATCTCTCGGCGATGATCGGCTCGATGGTGATCACCAGCCCCTCGGTGAGCGGCTGGCGGTAGCGCGGGTCGTAGTAGTTGGGGACGGTGGGCGCCTCGTGGATGGTGCGCCCGATCCCGTGGCCGTTGAGGTCGCGGAGGACGGCGAAGCCGCGCTTCTTCACCTCGTCCTCCACCGCGCGGCCGATGTCGTTGACCCGGTTCCCCGCGCGCGCCACCTCCAGCGCGCGCTCGAAGGCGGCGCGGGCGCAGGCGATCAGCGCGCGGGTGCGGTCGGGGACGGGGGCGACGCCCACGGTCAGCGCCGCGTCGGCCATGTAGCCGTCCTTCTCCACCGTGACGTCGAGCTTCACCACGTCGCCGGCCTTGAGGGCGCGGGGGCCGGGGATGCCGTGCACGGCCTCGTCGTTGACGCTGATGAGGACGTCGCCGGGGAAGCCGTACACCATCTTCGGCGCCGAGCGCGCCCCGTGCTCGCGAAAGACGGCGCCGCCGATGCGGTCGAGCTCGGCCGTGGTGACCCCCGGCCGCACCGCCGCCTTCATCCGCGCCAGCGCCAGCCGGACCACCTGCCCGGCGCGCCTCATCCCCTCCAGGTCCTTCTCGCCCCCGATCGACATTCCCTTATCGTCCTGAATCAGGATTTCCGGCCACGCGCCGCTTCCTCGACACCTTCGCGACCCCCGGCTCCCTTATAATCTCTCACAGGGGGCACAGAGGACACAGGGGGAACTTCATCGCGGGGATATCCCTCCGTGTCCCCTGTGCCCCCTGTGAGAGGCCGCAGTCGCAGTTCCTACCGCTTCGCGCCGAGCGCCAGGAGGTTGGCGAAGAGGCGCCAGGCGCCGGGGACGCCCTCGGGGAGCTGGCGGAAGAAGGCCAGGCCCGTGTAGACGTACGTCCCCTGGCCGTGCTTCGCCACCAGGAGCCCGCCCCGGAGCGGCGCCTCGCCCGGGTCGCCCGTCTCCAGGAGGGGCGTGTACGCCGGGTCCCAGGTGTCGGCGAAGTACAGCCCGCGCTCCTGCACCCACCCCGCGAAGTCGTTCTCGGTGATCCGGTTCGGCGTCGTGAAGACGGGGTGCGAGGGATCGAGGATCCGCACCGGCGCCTCCTCGTCGGTCACCCGCCCGTGGGGGCGCGCCATGGTGAGCGGGAAGGGGGTGAAGCGCCCCTCCACCAGCTCGTACTTGTTGTACTGGACGATGAACGTCCCCCCGCGCCGCACGTACTCCAGGAGCCGCGCGTTGTTCGCCATCAGGTCGTGCCGCACCTCGTAGGCCCGGCTCCCGGCGACGATCACGTCGTACGTCGACAGGTCGCCCGTCGCCAGGTCCTCCGCGTCGAGCAGGTCGGGGACGATCCCGATCTGCGCCAGCACCCCCGGCCCCTCCTCGCCCGCGCCCTCGATGTACGCCACCCGCAGTCCCCGGGGGACCGCCACGGGGGCGATGCGGACGCGCGTCTCGGCGTCGCGCGGCAACGGGCGGGCGCGGACGTGCGGGTAGTCGACGATCTCCACCCCGCGGGTGAAGCGGCGCGCGTCGTTGCTCTCGAAGCGCGCGGTGACGGCCCACTCCGGGTTCCGCTGGCCGGCGCCGGCGGGGACGTGGACGTCCACCTCCACCTCGCGCCGCTCGCCGTCGCCCAGCTTCAGCGGCACCTCCGCCGGCTCCACGCGCCACCCGGCGGGCGCCTGGAAGCGCAAGGTCCCCTCGATCCCCCCGGGGTCCTCCGACGCCAGCCGCACCCGGAGGCGTAAGGGGCGCCCGGCGCCCTCGGGGTGGAGGACGACGCGCGGCTCCACGATCACCGAGACGGCGGGGACGACGAGGACGGGGCGCCGCAGCTCGCCCTGGCGGAGGTCGACCTCGCGGAAGGTGGCCTCGGTCTCCAGCGGGAGCGCCGCCCCCGCCACGCGCACGCGCGCCGCCGCCCGCACCGGCGCGGGCTCGAAGGGGAGCCCGTGCACGCTCCGGTCGTCGGGCCAGCGGTAGAGCGCGCCCCCCCGACGGCCGCCGGAGAGGAAGTACGGCTCCGTCGTCCGCGCGCTGGCCGGGACGCGGACGCGGAAGCGCCGCGCCAGGAGCCCGCCCGGCTCGACCGTCGTCGCGGACGCCGAGTCCGCGCGCGCCGCCGTCCACCCGGCGGGGAGGACGGGGACGAGCGAGTCGACCTGCACCGCCTCGCGCCCGCCGTTCCAGAGCGTGAGGTCGAGCGTGAAGTCCTGCCCGGGGACGATCCGCGCGTCGCTGGCGACGGCGTCGAGGACGAGCCCGGCGGCGAGCGCCAGCGCCTCCTCGGCGTCGCGCCGCTCGTTGTCGATCCGGAACCGGGTCTCCTCGGGGTCGATCAGCCGGCCCCCGCGGTCGCCCGGCCGGAGCGTGGGGCGGAGCGCCGCCAGCGCGCCGGCCAGCCGGGGCACCAGGGCGCCGGGGTTGAGGACGCTCGCGCTGTCCTTGATCTCGGCGATGGTCAGGTCGTAGACCGTCATCGCGCGCTCCAGCGGGTGCGCGCTCCGCGACGGCGACAGCGTCCGCCCGCCCATCAGCGTGTCGATCCCCGCCCAGATGGAGGCTTCCTCGCCCGCCGGGGCGGGGAGGAGGCGGAGGAGGTACCCCCAGCGCGGGCCCGCCGGCTCGGGGCGCCCCATGTCCTGCGAGCGGTGGCGCGAGCGGCTGGCCATCGCCAGCTGGAAGGGCGA
Source organism: Longimicrobium sp. (assembly GCA_036259235.1). GTDB lineage: Bacteria > Gemmatimonadota > Gemmatimonadetes > Longimicrobiales > Longimicrobiaceae > Longimicrobium. The sequence goes on from DATACF010000634.1 coordinate 5,443, forward strand.
GCGGCCGATCAGCGGGTCGAGGTTGCCGATCTGGAGGCGCGCCGTGGCCCCCTCGCCGCTCCCGCGGAGCGACCGGTAGAGCTTGGCGGGGCGGTGGGGCCGCAGCCCGGCGGCGATCTGCTCAGGGAACTTCGTCGAGTCGCCCGCCGCTAGATAAGCTTCGCGCGCGAGGATCGCCGAGACCTGGTGGTGGCCGTGCCCGTCGCGCGGGGTGCCGCTGAAGACGGGGATGACGATGTCGGGGCGGAAGCGGCGGATGACCGCGACGACGTCGCCCAGGAGGACGTCGCGGGGCCAGTGGCGCCACGTCTCCTCGGCGCTCTTGCTGAAGCCGAAGTCGTAGGCGCGGGTGAAGAACTGCCGCGCCCCGTCGACCCGGCGGGCGGCCAGGAGCTCCTCGGTCCGCAGCAGCCCCAGCCCCTCGCCCAGCTCCGGCCCGATCCCGTTCTGCCCCCCCTCGCCGCGGGTGAGCGAGAGGTAGGCGACGTCGGCGCCCTGCTCCAGCGCCAGCGCCGCCAGGAGCTGCGTGTCCTCGTCGTCCGGGTGCGCGCCGACCATCAGCACCCGCTTGGTGGTCCCCAGCCGCCGGAGCGCCAGCCCCAGCGCGGCCGCGCCGCGGTACTCGCCCACCCCCGGCCCCTCCTGCGCCGGGAGGGGCGCGGGGGCGGCCGGGAGCGCGAGCGGGAGCGCCGCCAGGGCGAGAAGGATCGTTCGTCTCATGCCGCCAAAGCTACGGGGGCGCGCAAGGGGGGAACAGGGGCGTCCCCGCGGTGGCGGGATGGACGCGGGGGGCGGGGACGTATATCCTTCACCGGCATCATCCTCCCGCCGTTCGTCCCCTTCCCGCGAGACTCCCGATGGACACGCCTCCCCCGACCTCCTCCTCCGCGGACGTGCGCGCGCAGAT
>DATACF010000635.1:0-2843 GCA_036259235.1 Longimicrobium sp.
CCGCGCCTCCGGCGAGCTCTGGCGCGCGGCGAACGGCGGCCGTACGCTCGGGGTCGAGTGCGCGAGGACCGACGGGCAGCACGCCGGCCTGACGCTCTCGTTCCGCTGCGGGGGTGGCCCGCCGGGCGAGGGGTTCCGGGGGAGCTTCTCCGCGAACGTGATGTGGCGCCGCGAGCCCGGCGGCGGGCGGCGCGAGCGCACGGTCTTCGAGGCGCGGACGCGGGAGGTGAAGTACACGGGCCCGCCGCCGCTCGACGAGCTCCTGGCGCTCCTCCCCCCGCTGGAGGAGGCGATGCGGCGGGCCCTGGCGCGCGGGGGGCCCCCGGGCGCGACCGCGAAGGTCTACATCGTCGAGAGCGAGGCCGACTGGGGACGCCGGGTCGACGAGGAGATCGAGTTCACCTCGCGCGAGGAGGCGGAGCGGTACGCCGACGAGTACAACGCGTCCTTCAACCGCGGCCCCGTCCGCTCCGAGTGGTCGATGGTCGCGAAGGTGGAGCGCGCCGACGGCCGGAGCGTCCTCGGCTGAGCGGTTCGCGGCTTGCGGCCGCATGGCTCCGGCCCGATCGACCACAAGGAGAACGAGGACAGGATGGAGAAGCTGCGGCTGAGCGACGACGAGTGGCGGAAGCGGCTGTCGCCCGACGAGTACCGCGTGCTGCGGCAGCACGGCACCGAGGCGCCGTGGGGCGGGTGCTTCCTGGGGACGAAGGAGCCGGGGACCTACGTCTGCGCGGCGTGCGGCAACCCGCTCTTCGAGTCGGGCGAGAAGTTCGAGTCGGGGACCGGCTGGCCGTCGTTCACGCACCCCGTCTCGGACGACGCGGTGAGCGAGCACGACGACCGCTCGTACGGGATGGTCCGGACGGAGGTGCGCTGCGCGCGCTGCGACGGCCACCTCGGCCACGTCTTCCGGGACGGCCCCCCGCCGACGGGGCTGCGCTACTGCATCAACTCGGTCAGCATGAAGCACGTCCCGGAGGGCGCGCCGATCCCGCTCGTGGTGGAGTAGGCGCCGCGCGCGGAGGGCTTCCCCCCGGCGCTATCTTACCCGGCCGCCGGCCCGCCCCGGCGGCCGGCGCGCGTCTCGCCCGGGGGACGAGCCCGAACGCAATCAGTGACCCACGGAAGAAGCCTTGGCCACCGCCGGACCGCGCCCGTCCCCGCCCTCCGCCGTCCTCTTCGACCTCGACGGCACGCTGATCGACACCTGGCGCCTCTACATCGAGAGCTACCGGCGCGCGCTGGAGCCCTTCCTGGGGCACGCCCCCACCGAGGCCGAGCTGGCGGCGCGGCGCCCCACCTCGGAGCGGCGCTTCCTCCTCGACTGGCTGGGCGAGGAGGCGGGCGAGGCGTGCCACGCCGCCTTCCGCCGCCACTACGCCGAGCTCCACGGGGCGCTGGGCGACGGCGTGTACGAGGGGGTGCGCGAGATGCTGGCCGCCCTCCGCGCCGCCGGGCTCCCGCTGGGCGTGGTGACGGGGAAGGGGCGGCACGCGTGGGAGGTCACCGAGGCGGCGCTGGCGCTGGGCCCCTTCGCCGTGGTGGTCACCGACGACGACGTGCGGGCCCCCAAGCCGGACCCGGGCGGGCTCCTGGCCGCCGCGGCGGAGATGGGCGTCGCCCCGGCGGAGGTGGTCTACGTGGGCGACAGCAAAGTCGACCTCCGCGCGGGGAAGGCGGCGGGGATGCGCGCGGCGGGGGTGCTGTGGCCCAAGACCGGCCCCGGCGAGCGGGAACGGTTCGTGAAAGAGACGGCGGACCTCGCGCCGGACTGGCTCTTCGAGCGGCCGGCCGACCTGACGAGGACGTTCGCACCCTGGTGCTGAGCCGAATAAAGAGATACGAGATGGGATTCGAGGAGCAGAACGATGGACCCGCCGGAGAGACCGTCGCGGAGGAGGCCGCCGCGGCCGAGGCGCCCGCGCGGGAGTGGCGCGACTACCCCGCGGAGGGTGAGGGGCACACGGTGGTGGGGACGGTGAAGTGCCTGGAGAAGGTGCACAGCCCCCAGCTCGACAACGAGCGCGACATCCTGGTCTACCTCCCGCCGTCGTACGCCGCGGGGACGAAGCGCTACCCCGTCCTCTACATGCACGACGGGCAGAACCTCTTCGACCGCGCCACCTCCTTCGGCGAGGAGTGGGAGGTCGACCAGACGCTGGAGGCGGCGAGCGCCGAAGGGCTGGAGGCGATCGTGGTGGGGATCCCTAACCTGGGGCCCGAGCGGCTGAACGAGTACAGCCCCTGGCACGACCGCCGCCACGACGCGGGGGGGCGCGGCGAGGCGTACGTCCGCTTCATCGCCGATACGCTGAAGCCGATCGTCGACGCCGACTTCCGCACCCGCCCCGAGCGGGAGGCCACGGGGATCGCGGGGTCGTCGATGGGGGGGCTGATCTCGCTCTACGCCTTCTTCCGCCGCCCCGAGGTCTTCGGCTTCACGGGGGTGATGAGCCCCGCGCTCTGGTTCGCGGGGCACTCGGTCTTCCCCTACGTCAAGGAGCGCCCGTACACCCCCGGCCGCATCTACCTCGACGTGGGCACCAACGAGGGCTCCGAGGAGCTGCACGACGTCCGGCGCCTCAAGGAGCTCCTCGACCGGAAGGGGTACCGCACCGGCCGCGACCTCCTCTACGTGGTGGAGATGGGCGGCGCCCACAACGAGCGCGCCTGGGCCCGCCGCCTCCGCCGCGAGCTCCACTTCCTCCTCGGCGTCCCGGTCCGCGCCGCGCCGAAGCCGCTGTCGTACTCCAAGCTCTGAAGTACGAAAGTACGGTAGAACAGCAGGTCTCACGCAGAGGAGCAGAGTCAGCGGAGGGGTTCTCTGCTGACTCTGCTCC
>DATACF010000636.1:0-2468 GCA_036259235.1 Longimicrobium sp.
GGCCGCGGACGCGGCCAGCGCGCAGACCGCGGGCGGCTACCTGACGCCGCCCGCGCCGATCCCGCAGATCCTCGACACGCCGCCCACGCCGACGGTGTCGCTGGCGCCGGGGCGGCGCACGGTGGCGCTCCTGGGGCGCGCCAACCTCCCCTCCATCGCCGAGCTCGCCGAGCCCGACCTCAAGCTGGCCGGGTACCGGATCAACCCGGCCACCAACGGGCCGGCCAACTCGCGGATGGCGTACCTCAACGCCGTCACCTTCCAGGACCTGGCCACCGGGCAGAAGCGCGAGGCGCGCCTCCCCGCCGGGGCCAAGCTCTCGTACGCGCAGTGGTCGCCCGACGGGTCGAAGCTCGCCTTCGCCTCGTTCGTGGCGGGCGGGGTGGAGCTGTGGGTGGCCGACGCCGCCACCGGCGAGGCGCGCCGCGTCACCGGGCCGGTGCTGAACGCCACCTGGGGGACCCCGTACCAGTGGCTCCCCGACGGCTCCGGCTTCATGGTCCGCCGCGTCACCGCCCCCCGCGGCGCCGCCCCCGAGCGCTCGCGCGTCCCCGGCGGGCCGGTGATCCAGGAGAACGCCGGGCGCTCGGCCCCGGGCCGCACCTACCAGGACCTCCTCCAGAACGCCCACGACGAGGCGCTCTTCGAGCACTACTTCACCGGCCAGCTGGCCCGCGTGGGGCTCGACGGGCGCGAGACGGCACTGGGGGAGGCGGGGCTGATCCGCGACTTCACCGTCTCGCCCGACGGGCGGTACGTCCTGGTGGAGCGGGTCAAGCGCCCGTACAGCTACGTCGTCACGGCGTTCAGCTTCCCGCACGAGGTGACGGTCCTCGACATGGCCGGCCGCGTGGTCAAGCGCGTGTCCGACATCCCGCTCACCGACAACCTTCCCCCCGCCTTCGACGCCGTGCACGAGGGGCCGCGCGAGGTACGGTGGCGGAGCGACGCCCCCGCCACCCTCTTCTGGGTCGAGGCGCAGGACGGCGGCGACCCCAAGCGCGCCGCCCCGGTGCGCGACCGCGCCTTCGTCCTCGACGCCCCCTTCGGCGGCCAGCCCACGAAGCTCGCCGACCTCGACCAGCGCTTCGCCACCGTCTGGTGGGGGCGGGGCGACTTCGCGGTGGTGGTGTCGCGGTGGTGGGACACCCGCCGCGAGAAGCGGTGGGCCGTGGCCCCCGACCGGCCGGCGGCCGCGCCGCGCCTCCTGATCGAGCGCGGCGTGCAGGACCGCTACGGCGACCCGGGCTCGCCCCTCTTCACCTTCGTCCGCGGCGGGCACCCGGTGATGACGATGACGCCGGACGGGCGGGGGGTCTACCTGGCCGCCTCGGGCGCGTCGCCGCGGGGCGACTACCCCTTCCTCGACCGGATGGACGTGGCCACCGGCCGGAGCGAGCGCGTCTTCCAGGCCGAGGACCCGTACTACGAGACGGTGACGGCGCTCCTGGAGCCCGACGCCAGCCGGATCCTCACCCGGCGCGAGTCGAAGACGGAGGCGCCGAACTACTTCGTCCGCACGCTGCCGTCGAAGGAGGCGCGGGCGGTGACGAGCTTCACCGACCCGGCGCCGCAGCTGGCGGGGATCTCGCGGCAGCTGGTGACCTACGAGCGCGCCGACGGGGTGAAGCTCTCGGGGACGCTCTACCTCCCGGCGGGGTACGACCCGAAGCGGAGCGGGCCGCTCCCGCTGCTGATGTGGGCGTACCCGACGGAGTTCCGCGACGCCTCGGCCGCCGGGCAGGTGCAGGACTCGCCCAACCGCTTCAGCCGCCCGGGGGGGACCTCGCACCTCTTCCTCCTGACGCAGGGGTACGCGATCCTCGACAACCCGGCGATGCCGATCGTGGGCGAGGGCGACAAGGAGCCCAACGACAGCTACATCGACCAGCTGGTGGCGAGCGCGCGGGCGGCGGTGGAGAAGATGGTGGAGATGGGGGTGGCCGACCGCGACCGGATCGGGATCGGCGGGCACAGCTACGGCGCCTTCATGACCGCCAACCTCCTGGCGCACAGCGACCTCTTCCGCGCGGGGATCGCGCGGTCGGGGGCGTACAACCGGACGCTGACGCCCTTCGGCTTCCAGGCCGAGCAGCGCACCTACTGGGACGCCACCGAGACGTACACGCGGATGAGCCCCTTCACCTACGCCAACCGGGTGAACGAGCCGATCCTGTTGATCCACGGCGAGATGGACGACAACTCGGGGACCTTCCCGGTCCAGAGCGAGCGCTTCTACGCGGCGCTCAAGGGCCACGGCGCCACCGTGCGCTACGTCGTCCTCCCGTACGAGGCGCACGGCTACCGCGCCCGCGAGTCGACGCTCCACACGCTGGCCGAGATGGTGGCGTGGATGGACCGCCACGTGAAGAACGCCGGCCCCCGCCAGCCCGCCCCGCCGCAGGCGACGACCACGCGCTGACGGGCCGGACGGCGGATCGCCGGATGAAGAGAAGCGGGGGGGGGGG
>DATACF010000637.1:0-8471 GCA_036259235.1 Longimicrobium sp.
CCGCGGGCGGCGTCTCGTCCGCGGGCGCGGCGCCTTCGGGGCCGGCGATCTCGGAGGCCAGCGTGGCGAGGCGGTCCACCTCGCCGCGGGCGCGGGCCAGCTCGTCGTCGGCGGCCGAGACGGCGCCCTCCAGGTCGGGGCGCGCCTCGTCCCAGGCGCGCTCGTCGAGCTCGCCGATCAGGTGGCGGAGCCGCGTCTCCTCCAGCGTGTCCACCGCCTCGGCCCGCCGCGCCTCGGCGCCCGCCAGGTCGGCGCGCACCGCCTCCAGGCTCCGCTCGATCTCCTCGCGGTGGCCGGAGAGCTCGTCGGTCACCCGGCGCAGGCGCTCCTCGTAGTCGGCGCGGACGCGCTCGGCCACGCGGGAGGGCGCGTCGGTCTTCACCTGGTCGAGGCGGTCGATCCAGCCGCGCAGCTGCTCGCGCTGGCGGATCAGCTCGTACACGGGGCCACCGGCCTCGGGGGCGGAATCGTTCGGGGTCATCGGCTCCATCGGGTTGTGCGGTCCGCCTCTGAGTGAGTAGTCCTGAGTCCTGAGTCCCAAGTCCTGAGTTGCCGGAGCGATGTCTTCTGTGCGGTTCACCACTCAGGACTCAGGACTCGGAAGTCGACGGAAGTTTTGAGCACCCACTCAGGCGCGGAACATGTCGAGCACCACCTCCACCACCTCCGCCGCGGGGACCGGCTCCACCTCCGCGCTCCGCGGGAAGGCCGGGGGGTGGAAGAGCGAGCGCTCCAGGTGCCGGTCGTACGACGACCACTCGCCGGCCTCCGTCCCCGCCAGGAGCGCGATGGCCGGGTTCATCTTCGAGTCGAGGTCGTCGGCGTAGTGCAGGATCACCGCCTCCAGCGTCTGCGGCACCTTGGGGCTCGCCCACTCGTGCCGCCCCTGGTGGCTGGCCACCAGGTGCTGGAGGTGGAGGAGCTTCGGCGCCGAGAGCGCGGGGATCCCCTCGGCCTCGCGCGCCACCAGCTGGATGCCGATGACGATGTGCCCCAGGAGGTGCCCCTCGTCGGTGTAGCCGAAGGTCCGGCGCGCCGAGAGCTCCCGCACCTTGCCGATGTCGTGGAGGAGCGCGCCGGCCACCAGGACGTCGCGGTCGAGCGGGGCCCCCTGCGCCTGGTAGTGCGCGCAGAGCCGGTCGGCCGCCTTCGCCACCGAGAGCGAGTGCTCCATCAGCCCGCCCAGGTAGGCGTGGTGGTTCTTCTTGGCCGCCGGGTGCAGCCGGAAACTCCGCCCCAGCGGCGTCTGCGCCCCCACGCACCGCTGCACCAGGAGGCGGAGCGCCGGGTCGCCGATCGTCTTCACCAGGAGGTCGAGCTCGCGCCCCATCTCGCCCCGGTCGCGGGGGGAGACGGGGAGGAACATCTCCAGGTCGTCGTCGCCCACCCGGAGGGGCTCCAGCGCCGTCACCGTCAGCTGGAGCTTCTCCTGGTAGAGGCTCGTCCGCCCCCGGACGCCGACGACGTCGTCGGCCGCGAAGAGGGCGTCGTAGCGCTCGGCGAAGTCCCACACCTTCGCCTCGATCGTCCCCGTGCGGTCGCCGAGGACGAGGTGGAGGTAGGGCTTGGCGGCCTTGGTCTCCTTCCGCTGCTTCTCGTGCACCAGGTAGCACGCCGTCACCTCGCGCCCGTCGGCGAGGTCGCGGACGCACGGCCAGGGGAAGGCCTTCCCGCAGAACTCGCGCGGGTCGGGGCGCTCCGGGAGCGCGGCGGGGCGAAGTGCGAAGGTCACTGCAGGGCCCACACGGTGGCGCCGCCCACGATCGTCCGCACCGCCCGGCAGCGGAGGGCGCGGCCGCCGAACGGCGTGTTGCGGCTCAAGGAGAGGAACGTGTCCGGGTCGACCGTCCACTCGGCGCGGGGGTCGATGAGCGTCACGTCGGCGGCCGAGCCGGGCGCGAGCGAGCCCAGCCCGAAGCGGTCGAGCCCGATGGCGCGCGCCGGGGCGCGGCTCATCCGGTCGACCAGCGCGGCGAGGTCGAGGAGGCCGGTGGCCACCAGCTCGGTGTACGCCAGCCCCAGCGCCGTCTCCAGCCCCACGATCCCGTTGGGGGCGTCCTCGAACGCCTGCTCCTTCTCGTCGTAGTGGTGCGGCGCGTGGTCGGTGGCGATCACGTCCAGCGTCCCGTCGGCCACCCCGGCCCGCACCGCGTCGCGGTCGGCGGCCGAGCGGAGCGGCGGGTTCATCTTGGCGCTGGTGTCGTACCACCCCACCGCCTCGTCGGTGAGCGTGAAGTGGTGGGGCGACCCTTCGGCGCTGACCCGGACGCCCCGCGCCTTCGCCGCGCGGATCAGCTCGACCCCGCCGCGGGTGGCCACGTGCTGGATGTGGAGGCGCCCGCCGGTGAGCTCGGCCAGCATCAGGTCGCGGGCGATCATCACGTCCTCGGCCGCGTTGGGGATCCCCGTGAGCCCCAGGCGGGTGGCGACGATCCCCTCGTTCATCGACCCGCCGCGCGAGAGCGTCAGCTCCTCGGCGTGGACGGCGACCGGGAGGTCGAAGGTGAGGGCGTACTCCAGCGCCATCCGCATCATCCCCGCGCTGGTGACGGGGCGCCCGTCGTCGGTGACGCAGACGGCCCCGGCGCCGATCAGCTCGCCGAACTCGGTGAGCTGCTCCCCCTTCTGCCCCAGCGTGATGCACCCGCTGGGGAAGACGCGCGCCGCCTTCGCCGCCCGCCCCGCCGCCCGCACGAACCCCACCGCCGCCGGCGAGTCGATCGGCGGGTCGGTGTTCGGCATCGCCACCACGGCGGTGAAGCCCCCCGCCGCGGCCGCCCGCGCGCCGCTGGCGATCGTCTCCTTGTGCTCCTGCCCCGGCTCGCGGAGGTGCACGTGCACGTCGATGAGCCCGGGGGCGACCACGAGCCCCGAGGCGTCCACGACCTCCGCGCCCTCGGGGGCGGAGAGGTTCTCGCCCGTCTCCGCGACCTTTCCGTCGGCCAGGAGGAGGTCCAGCGTGGCGTCGAGCTTCTGCGACGGGTCGACGACGTGCCCGCCGCGCACCAGCACCGGCCTCACGCTTCCCCTCCCTGCTTGACGGTCTCGGCCTGCTCGGGGCGCCCGCCCGACAGGAGGTAGAGGACGGCCATCCGCACGGCCACGCCGTTGGTCACCTGGGGGAGGATCACCGAGCGGGGCCCGTCGGCCACGTCGGAGTCGATCTCGACGCCGCGGTTCATCGGCCCCGGGTGGAGGACGAGGATTTCGCGCGGGGCGCGCTCGATCCGCTCGCGCGTGACCCCGAAGACCCGGTTGTACTCGCGGAGACTGGGGATGAACCCCGCCTTCATCCGCTCCAGCTGGAGGCGGAGGACGTTGAGGACGTCCGCCCACTCGATCGCCTCCTCGATCCGCCGGAAGACGGTGACCCCCAGCTCCCGCACCGCCGCCGGGAGGAGCGTCGCGGGGCCGCAGACGGCCACCTCGGCGCCCAGGCGGCGGAGCCCGTGGATGTTGGAGCGCGCCACCCGCGAGTGGAGGACGTCGCCGCAGATGCACACCTTCAGCCCCTCGATGGGGCCGCGGTGGTCGCGGATGGTCAGGAGGTCGAGGAGCCCCTGGGTGGGGTGCTCGTGCTTCCCGTCGCCCGCGTTGATCACCGAAGAGGGGATGCGGTCGGCGAGGAACTTCGCGGAGCCGGAGGAGGCGTGGCGGATGACGACCATGTCGATCCCCATCGCCTCCAGGTTCCGCGCCGTGTCGACCAGCGTCTCCCCCTTCTGCACCGACGAGCCGGTGGAGGAGATGGAGACGGTGTCGGCGCCCATCCGCTTCTCGGCGAACTCGAAGGAGACGCGGGTGCGGGTGGAGTTCTCGAAGAAGGCGTTGACGACGGTCCGCCCGCGCAGCGCCGGCACCTTCCGCACGGGGCGGACGGAGATCTCCTTGAACGCCTCGGCGGTGTCCAGGATGGCGGTGATCTGCTCGCGGGTCAGCTCTTCCAGCCCCACCAGGTCCTTCCCCAGCGCGGGCACCGACGGCTCCTGCTGCGGCATCCTCGTCACTCTCCTCCGTCCACCAGCTCCACCCCCAGCCGGCCGTCGTGCTCCGGCACCCGAACCTCCACCCGCCCCCCCTCGGGAACGTCCACCGTCTTCCCCACCACGTCGGCCTGGATGGGGAGCTCGCGCCCACCGCGGTCGACCAGCACGGCCAGCAGCGTGCGCCGCGGGCGGCCGAAGTCGGCCAGCTCGTCGAGCGCCGCGCGGACCGTGCGTCCGGTGTAGAGGACGTCGTCGACGATGGCGATCACCCTGTCGTCGATCCCCCCCGTGGGAAGGCGCGTCTGCCCCACCACCGGGCGCGGGCCCACCACCATCAGGTCGTCGCGGTAGAGGGTGATGTCGAGGGTCCCGGTCTGGACCGGCCCGTGCTCCGCCTCGACGGCCTCGGCGACGCGGCGGGACAGCTCGACCCCGCGGCGGTGGATGCCGACCAGCACCAGCGCCTCGGTGCCGCCGGCCAGGCGCACGATCTCGCGCGCCATGCGCGACAGGGCCTCCTCGACGGCGGCCTCGTCCATGATGGCGCGACGCTTCGGTTCGCTCATGTATCCGATTGACGGGGGCTCGGATGCGGAAGGGGAGTTCGGGCGGAAAGGTAACCGATGGGCGGGAAGTACGAAAGTACGGAGAGTACGTGAGTGCGTGAGTGCGTGAGTGCGTGAGTGCGTGAGTGCGAAGGTGCGGAGGGCTCGGTGCTGGGCGATGGAGCGGCGCGCCTCCGTCGGCCTCCGCGCCGAGGCCCGCGGCGGGGAGTCCGCGCAGGCGGACTTCGTGCCGTTCCAGCCCCGGCTTCAACCGGACCGGGGGCATCGGGAACGGTGGAATGCTGGAGGACGCGATCAGGGGTGGCCCCGCGCGCCTCCCCCGCCTGTCATTCCGAGGGAGGAACGACCGAGGAATCCACTCCGCCCGCCGGGTGGCCCGCCGCCCACGCCCCGGCCCGCCTCGCCACCCTCCAGCGCGCGCCGGCTAGATCCCTCGGGTCGCTACCGCTCCCCTCGGGATGACATTCCAGGAGATCGCCGTGATCCCGTGGGATCGTCGGACGACCTGCGGCGGATCGGGAGAACCGCCGATCACGCCGCGCGGGGGAGCTTCAGGAAGGCGTGGACGGCGGCGGGGTGGAAGCGGGTGCCGGAGCCGGAGGCGAGGAGGTCGTCGCGGAGGGCGGGAGGGAGGGGCGGCTGGTACGGACGGGGGCGGGTGACGGCGTCGAGGACGTCGGCCAGGCGGAGGATGCCGGCCAGCACCAGCGCGGGCCCGTCGCCGGGGAAGGCGCGGACCAGCGCGTCCATGTCGGCGTACTGGTGCTCCACCAGGTCGGCCACCAGCTCGCCGTGCGTGGCGCGCACCAGCTCGGCGCCCACCACCGCCTGGGCGCGGACGGCGTCGAGCTGCGCGGGCGTCAGCGCCCCCCGCTTGCGCAGGAGCGCGCGGGGGACGGCGATCATCCCCACCTCGTGGAGCAGCGCGGCGGCGGCCAGGGTGCGGCGGGCGCCCTCGTCGAGCCCCAGCCGCGCCGCCAGCTCGTCGGCGAGGGCGGCCACGCGCGCGGCGTGCCCGGCCAGCTCCAGCTCGGCGTCGAGCGTGTCGTAGGCCAGGGTGAGCGCGGAGGCCATCTCGAGCTGCGCCCGCGCGACCGCGTCGGCGTCGCCCCAGGCGCCGCCGTCCACGTCCGCACGCGGCGCGAGCGCGCGCCGGAGCCAGCTCCGGAGTCCTTCCATTTCCTGCGTCTTGCCGTGTGGGCGTGGCGCCGCGCGGAGGTCGCGCGGGCGGGCCGCGGTGCCGGAGGGCACGGGAGGGTCCGGCGAACGGAGCGCGGCCGGCGATTCAACGTTCACACCGCCGCCGCGCCCCCGTCAAGGGTTTCCGTAGCAGATGGACAAAGGAGTCAGGCCCTGCCACCCAGGGCGAGCGGGGCCTCCGCCGGAGCGGGCGGCGGCGCGGGCTCCGGCGCCGCGCCGGCCTCGATCCACCCGCGGCGCGCCAGGAGCCGGTGCCCCACCTCCGCCACCGCCACGTAGAGGTAGCCGAAGAGCAGGCCAGCCACGAGCGTCGCCGCGCCGAAGCCGAAGAGCGCCCCCACCGTGACCGGCTCCGTCCCGTTCCACCAGACGAGGAGGAGGACGCACGCGTAGAGGACGGGGATGAAGCGGAACGGCGCCCGGAGCGCCGCCCTCCGCACCGTCGCGTCGTCCTTCCCGCGCGACCAGGCGAGGAAGGCGGTCACGAACACGGCGTACGGCGCGAAGCCCAGGGCGGTCGCCCACCCCAGGAGGAGCGCCGCGATGCCCACGATCGAGTCCTTGCCGAACACCACCACCCCCGGCGCGAGCGCCAGCGGCACGAGCACGGGGGCGAAGAGCGAAGCGCGGTAGTACGTCCTGGAGCGCATGGCACCCTCTTCCGCGAGAGCAATTGAACACGTTCAACACAGGACGGAATCTATGCTCGCCCTCCCCGGCGCGAAAGGGTGTCGTGATCACGAAGAAAAGAGGCCTCACGCCAGAGGCAGCGGAGAATGGCGGAGACGCTCCTCTGCTCCCCCTGCTGCCTCTGCGGCAGTAGGCCGCCGGTTGTCAATGGTGTATCGGCGGTTGCGTAAGTAAAGCCCCAGCAGCGGTTTGCGCTGCCGGGGCTTCCGCGTGCCGATGCCGGATGGGATAGCCAGGCCGCTCTCAACTGTAGTCCCGTGGAGAGAGGTCACCCGTACCCTCGCATCATAACCGTGCGTCGATGGCCTGCGCGATGAGCACGCCGCAGCCCGGCATCAGCCGCATGACGCCGTGCACGTCCGCCGTGCACGACGCGGCCGCCACGCCGATCCCTCCGCGCGCGCGGTCCATCACCACGATGGACCAGGTGGCGGACGCGGTCCGCGGCACGAAGGGCACCCGCCGAGATGCCCTTTTCTGCCCGGTCAGCTCGCCTGGAAGGGAAGCTCGAAGGGGGCGGCGATCTCGTAGAACTCGCCGGCGCGCAGGAGCGCGGACGGCGGCTGGCCGAGCATCTGGTAGCAGGTGCGGGTCAGGTGGGCGGAATCGGCGAAGCCGCTGGCGTGCGCCGCGGCGGACAGGGTGCTGCCGCGGCCGACGGCCAGCATGGCGCGCGTGAGCCGCCGCCAGAGCACGTACCGCCGGAAGGGCAGCCCCACCTGCTCGCTGAACAGGTGCTGCAGGCGGCTGGGGGAGAGGTAGACGGCCTTCGCCACCTCGTCCAGCGAGATCCTGGCCGTGTCCATCCGCCGGATCACCTCCAGCGCCCGGACGATGCGGGGATCCAGCGCCTGCTGGGGCGGGGGGCCGGCACACAGCCCCCGCACCACGGCGTGGATGAGCCGCGCCGCCTCGGGCGCATCCACCGGCTCTTCGCACACGGCCCGCAGGTCGGGGAGGACGGCTTCCAGCCGCGGCGCCGGGATCTCGCCGACGGGAGCGCGGACGGCGCGCCGCAGCCAGCGACCCTCGTGCGTCTCGGGGTCCACGAAGATGATGGCCAGCAGCGTCCCCATCCCGTTCAGCTCGTGCGGCACGTCGGGCGCCACCATTCCCCCCGGAAACACCTGCCACTCCGCGTCCGGCACGCGGAGGCCGATGGGCCCGTCCAGGCCGATGGTCACCTGCAGGGCGTGGTGCTCGTGCGGCGGAACCACGAAGCGGGTGCGGCCCAGGGTCAGGAATCCCCCGTCCCACAGGTACCAGCGCGCCCGCCAGCCCTTCTCGTCCGACTCCCCGATGGGTACGTCCGTCACCGTGCTCCTCGTGCGTCCGCGCCGTCCCCGCCCGGCGTGTGATGGGATCTCCCCCGCAACGAATATCCGCCCGCGGCGCGCCCATCAAGCCCCGGCGCGCCGCAGGTCAGCCGGTTTGTTCAAAGATCCCAGCGGATTCGTTCAATCCCGTCTCGCCCGCGCCGGGCAGATTTCGCCCCGTGAAGGATGACGGACCACACCGACCACGGGAGACGACGATGTACGGATACACGATCGGGCTGCGGATGGCGAACGGGTGGAAGCGGGCGGCGCGTCGCGGCGGCGCTGCGGCGGCCATGCTGGTGCTGGGCGGGTGCATGATGATGTCGCACGCCGAGCGGCCGGCGGAGTCGGAGTTCGGGCTGGGGCCGCGCACGTCCGCGGGCGGGGTCTACGAGGCCGCGCTGGAGCCCGCGGCGCCCCTGCGCGTGCGCCGGATGCAGTCGGTGAGGCTGCGGGTGCGGGCCGCCGGGCAGGCCCCCGTGGAGGGCGCGGCCATCACGGTGGACGGCGGGATGCCGGAGCACGGCCACGGCCTGCCCACCACGCCGCGGGTGACGCGCGCGCTGGGCGACGGCACGTACCAGGTGGACGGGGTGCGGTTCAACATGGGCGGCTGGTGGGAGCTCAAGTTCCGCATCACCTCGGCGGCGGGAACGGACAGCGTGACCTTCAACCTGGACCTGTGAGCCGCGCCATGACCACTCGATTCC
>DATACF010000638.1:0-4810 GCA_036259235.1 Longimicrobium sp.
GGGATCTCCAGGTCGCGCTCCTTGCGGAAGAGGCCGAAGGGGAAGGAGGTGGCCACCGTCACCGTCTCCAGCGGGTAGACGCCGCGCCGCTCCCAGGTGGCCTCGGCGCGCGCGGAGGCCGTCTCGCCGGGGCCCACGACGGGGACCCAGGCACGGCGCGCGAAGCCGGCCTCGTAGACCTCGACGGCGAACGACGGGAGGCGGCGGTTCCCGTTCCGCACCTCGTACGCGATCCGCGCGGGGACGCCCGCCGTCACCCCGCGCACGGGGCGGCGGCGGACCTCGGCGCGGCGGACGGTCTGCTCGGAGAGCCACCCGGAGAGGGTGATGAAGCCGAGCATGGCGCCCAGGAGGAGGAAGAGGAGGTTGTTCCCCGTCCCGATGGCCGAGACGCCGAGGACCAGGGCGCCCAGCGAGAAGAGCCACCCGCCGCGGGAGAAGCGGAGGCGGCGCGGGGGGCGGAAGAAGCGGCGAATCCGCTCGGCGGGGGTGCGGGGGCGCGGGGTCATCGGGCCCGGCGGGCGACTGAAGTCGCGGCAACGACGGCGCAAGGTCCGCCTTCGCGGACTCCCACGCGGGCATCCACGCGACGGGCCGCCTCCGCCGTGAGGTCGGCGGAGGCGGTCGGGGTCGGGCGAGCGACGGAGAGCGGGGCGGCCATCGGCGTCCGGAGGTCAGACCGGGACGGGGAGGGCGGCGACGATCTCTTCGAGGAGGGCGACGGACTCGTCGTAGGCCTCGCCGGTGGAGGCGGAGGCGCCGGCGGGGAGGAGGCGGTGGGCCAGGACGGGGACCACCAGCCGCCGGACGTCGTCGGGGACGAGGAAGTCGCGGCCGTCGACCAGCGCGTAGCCGCGGGCGGCGCGGAAGAGGCCGATGGCCGCGCGGGTGCTGGCCCCGGCGCGGAGGCGCGGCTCCGTGCGCGTGGCCTGGACGACGGCCATCAGGTAGTCGACCAGCGCCGGCTCGGCGTGGACGCGCTCCACCCGCTCCTGGAGCGTCAGCACCCGCGCGGCGTCCAGCACCGGGCGGATGCGCTCGACGGGGTCGTCGACGCCGACGGACTGGAGGAGGACGCTCCGCTCCTCGTCGGCGTCGGGGTAGCCGATGGAGAGGCGCATCAGGAAGCGGTCGAGCTGGCTCTCGGGGAGGGGGTAGGTCCCGTGCTGCTCCAGCGGGTTCTGGGTGGCCATCACCAGGAAGGGGCGCGGGAGGTCGTAGCTCCGCTCGTCGATGGTCACCCGCCCCTCCTGCATGGCCTCCAGCAGCCCGCTCTGCGTCCGCGGGGGGGCGCGGTTGATCTCGTCGGCCAGCACCACGTTGGTGAAGACGGGCCCGGGGCGCGTCTCGAACTCGTGGGTGCGCGGGTTGTAGACCGAGACGCCCAGGACGTCGGAGGGGAGGAGGTCGCTGGTGAACTGCACGCGGCGGAACTCCAGCCCCAGCGCGGCGGTCAGCGCCCGCGCCAGCGTCGTCTTCCCCGTCCCGGGGACGTCCTCGAAGAGGAGGTGCCCGCGCGCCAGGAGCGCGGCCAGCGAGAGGCGCACGGTCTCGCGCTTCCCGCGGAAGACGATCTCCACCTGGTCGATGAGCCGGTCGAGGAGCGCGAGGTCGGGGGCCTCCGCCTCGCGGGGGAGCGCGTTGAGCATGGTGCCGGGGTCGTGTACGAAAAAGTCGGGAGGATGGCGCAAAGTTAAGGCACGGCGCCCGTTCCGGCCAGTGCCCCCCCGGCCCTCTCGCGCCGTCCGATCGCGCGCTCGGCCGGTTTCCGTCGACCGCGCTACGGCGACACCTCGGCGCAGCGCACCCAGCCGCTCACGATGGGGGGAAAGGTCGTCCGGACGTTGCAGCGCTCGCCGATGGGGGTGTTCTGGCGCTCGATCAGCGTCACCTCGGTGCCGCGGGGGAGCTCGGCGATCAGGTACGCGCGCTCGGTGCGCTCGCGGCCGGCGTAGATGCGGATCTGCCCGGTGTCGGCCTGGAGGAAGTGCCCGCCCTCCGGCCCCGCCGCCGCCGCCGAGTCGCCCCCCACCGTCCCGGTGTCCGCGATGCCGCCGGGGATGGGGTTCGCGTCGGGGTCGGCGCCCGAGCCGGGGAGGACGGGGAACTCATCGGAGGGCGTGTCGGGGATCTCGCTCTCCTGCTCCTTCTCGTACGCCGACCCGGTGGCCAGCATCAGCCCGAAGCAGAGGACGCCGAAGAGGGCGCATCCCCCGCCGCGCGACTTCATCCCCACCAGGCGCGGCCGGATGAGCGCCACGAGCCCCGCCACGAAGGCGACGAGCATCCCGATCCCGAACACGTCCGATAGTCTCACGTCGGCTCCGAATCAGCGTCTCTCAGGTTTCCGAAGGGCCCCGGGAATTCCCGTCGACCCCTACATCCTACGACGACTACGCCCGCGCGGCGACACCGGTTCCACTTCCGCACTCACGCACTCACGCACTCTCAAACCCCCTTCGGCCGCACCCACCGCTCCGCCACTCCGAGAATCGCGTCCACCAGGAGGGCGAGGAGCGCGGCGGGGATGGCGCCGGAGAGGATCATCCGCGTGTCCGACAGCGCCAGCCCCGCGACGATGGGGTCGCCGAGGCCGCCCGCGCCGATGAAGGCGGCCAGCGTGGCGGTGCCGACGGCGATCACGGCGGCGGTGCGGACGCCGGCCATGATGGCGGGGGCGGCGAGCGGGAGGCGGACGTGGCGGAGGACCTGGCCGGGGCTCATCCCCAGCGCGCGGGCGGCCTCGGTGGCCTCGGGGCTGGCGCCGCGCACGCCGGTGTAGGTGTTCCGGACGATGGGGTAGAGCGAGTACAGGAAGAGCGCCGCCAGCGCGGGGACCACGCCGATCCCCAGGAGCGGGATCATGAACGCCAGGAGCGCGATCCCCGGGATCGTCTGGAGGACGCCCACCGCGCGGATCGTCCCCTCCGCCGCCGCCGGCCGCACCCGCTCCAGCAGCACCCCCAGCGGCACCGCGACGGCCGCCGCCAGGAGGAGCGAGACGGCGACGAGGAGGAGGTGCCGGAGCGCCAGCGATCCCAGCGCCCCGCGCCGCTCCCAGAGGTAGGCGGCGAGGCTCCCGGAATCGCGATCGGACGACGCCCGCCGCGCCGTCGTCTCCCCTGCCATCAGACCCAGCTCGCGCAGCGCCTCGGCCGCCACCGCGGCGACGGGGCGTCCGTCGACCTCCACGCGGCGGTTGAGCTCGCGCATCCGCTCCGCGTCCAGCCGGCCGCTGAGGCGCGTCATGGCCGCCACCGCCTCCGGCCGCTCGCGCCAGAGGCGGGGGCCGACGAGGGCGGCGGCCTCGTACGGCGGGAAGAAGCCGCGGTCGTCCTCGAGGACGACGAGCCGGTAGCGCGCCAGGAGGCCGTCGGTCGAGTAGCCGTCGACCACGTCCACCGCGCCCTCGGCCAGCGCGCGGTACTTCACCGCCTGCACCAGCGGCCGTACCTCGCGCGGGCGGAGGCCGTACGCGCGCCTCAGGCCCGGGAGCCCGTCCGCCCGGCCGATGAAGTCCGGCGTGAACCCGGCGGCGAGCTCGGGCGAGGCCCGCGCCAGGTCGGAGAGCGTCCGCAGCCTGTGCTTCTCCGCCGTCTCCCGGCGGACGGCGACCGCGTAGGTGTTCTCGAACCCCAGCGGCGGGAGCCAGCGGACGCCCCAGCGCGCCTCGAACTCCCGCGACACCCGCCCGTACACCGCGCCCGCGTCGCCCCGCGGCTCTTCGCCGAGGATGGCGAGGAGGCCCGTCCCCGTGTACTCCGGGTAGACGTCGATGGCCCCCTCGCGCAGCGCCCCGAACGCGATCTCCGTCGCCCCCAGCCCGAAGCGCCGCTCCACCGCCATCCCGCGCGCCTCCACCAGCTGCGCCAGCATCTCCGCCAGCAGGTACGACTCCCCGAACGGCTTCGACGCGATCACCACCGGCCGCTCCTGCGCGGCCAGGGGGGCGGCGAGGAGGAGGGGGAGGAGGATCGGGAGAAGGAGGGCGGCGAGGCGCGTGGCCAGGCTCCCCGCCCGGCGCGGGGCTGGCCAGACGCGCCGAATCCCGTCGCTCCCCCTCACGCCGCCACCATCCGCGCGCGGGCCAGGAGGTCGCGCACGTACTCCGTCGCGGGGTTCGAGAGCAGCGTCTCCGGCGCGTCGGCCTGCTCGATGCGGCCGCGGCGGAGGACGGCGACACGGTCGGCGAGGAGCACGGCCTCGTGGAGGTCGTGGGTGACGAGGACGGCGGTGACGCCCATCCGCCGGCGCAGCTCCCCGAACGCCGTCTGCAGCTCCGCGCGGGTGATGGCGTCGAGCGCGCCGAAGGGCTCGTCGAGCAGCACGATGGACGGCCCCGCCGCCAGCGCCCGCGCGATCGCCACCCGCTGCCGCTGCCCGCCCGAGAGCTCGCGCGGCCACCGCCCCCCGAACTCCGCCGCGGGGAGCCCGACGAGCTCCAGCGCCTCGGCCGCACGCGCCTCCGCCGCCCCGTCGCGGCGCAGCCAGGGGACGAGCCCCGCGTTCCGCAGCACCGTCCAGTGCGGGAGGAGCCCACCGTCCTGCGGCACGTATCCCACCCGCCGCCGCAGCTCCACCGGGTCCAGCCCCGCCACCTCCGCCCCGTCGACGCGGACGATGCCCGAATCCGGCTCCGTCATCCGGTTGAAGCACCGCAGCAGCGTCGACTTCCCCGACCCGCTCTCCCCCACCAGCGCCACGCACTCCCCCGCCGCCACCGCCAGCGACACCCCGTCCAGCGCCACGGCGGCCCCGTAGCGCTTCGTCACCCCCTCGGCGGAAAGGACCGGCGGCGCGTCCATCGAAT
>DATACF010000639.1:0-5273 GCA_036259235.1 Longimicrobium sp.
TCTGCTTCTCTGCGTGCGATTCGCCGTTTCGATCTTTCCGAATCGAGGACGCCTACCGCCGCGCGCCCTCCAGCGCGAGGAGCGTCTCCTTGGCCGGGAGCCCGCCCGCGTACCCGGTGAGCGTCCCGTTCGCCCCGATCACGCGGTGGCAGGGGACGACGATGGGGATGGGATTGGTCCCGTTCGCGCGGCCGACGGCGCGCGCGGCGGAGGGGCGGCCGATCCGCTCCGCGAGGGCGCGGTAGCTGATCGTCTCGCCGGCGGGGATGCGGCGGAGCTCCTCCCAGACGCGCCGCTGGAAGGGCGTCCCCTCGGGCGCCAGCGGGAGGTCGAAGTCGTTGCGCGTCCCCGCGAAGTAGTCCGCGAGCTGCGCGAGGACGGGGGCGCACCTCTCCTCGCTCCACTCGATCCCCTTCGCGGGGACGGCCTCGTGGGCGAAGAGGATGCGCTTGAGCGCGCCGTCGCCGTCGACCAGGACGACGAGGGGGCCGATGGGGGAGTCGGTGCGGGCGGCGCAGGTGCTCATTGGGGGTCTCCCAGGCTGGTCCACAGGTGGAAGGTCGCCAGGCTGCGGAAGGGGGCGAAGGGCTCCATGCGCGCCTTCGTCTCCTCCGCGCCCGGACGGTGGTCGAGGGCGTAGAAGCGCTGGAGGGCCGCGGTGAGCCCCGTGTCGCCCACCGGGACGCAGTCGGCGAAGCCGCAGGCGCGCATCAGGAAGTAGTTCACCGACCAGGGCCCCAGCCCACGCACCGCCAGCATCCGCTTCTCCACCTCGCTCGCTGGCGCGTCGGGGAAGCTCTCCAGCGGGAGCCCGCCCACGGCCGCCTGCCGCGCGGAGTCGACCAGGTACTCGGCCTTCCGGCGCGAGAAGCGGCGGCTCGTCAGGTCGTCGTAGTCCAGCGCGGCGACCGCCTCGGGCGTGGGGTGGGCGACGAATCCCTCCCCCGCGTCCTCCCCGGCCAGCTCGATCACCGTCCGCCGCAGCGCGTAGGCGAACGGCAGGTTCACCTGCTGCCCGACGATCACCCACACCAGCCCCTCGAACGCGTCCGCCGTCTGCGGAATGCGCAATCCGCTCCGTCCGTCGGCGAGCCGCGCCAGCTCCGGCCGCCGCGCCACGTGCCGCTCGAAACCGACGGAATCGGTCTGGAGCCCGAGGATGCGGAGGACGAGCGCGTGCGCGGCGCGCATCCCCTCCGCGCTCACGGGGGAGGGCGACTCGACGCGGCACGACGCCACTCCCGGGTCGAGCCGGACGCGGAGGCGCGCGGGGGCGCCGCCCAGCCGCACCGCCTTCACCAGCTCGTTCCCGCGCACCCGCTCGCACGGGCTCTCCGCGTCGCGCCCCACGTGGCGGAGGGTGTGCTCCGCGCGGTAGTCGGCCGGGAGCGCGACGGCGAGCTCCGGCGAGGCGCCGAGGCGGCGGTAGTCGCCGGGCGTCATCCCCGTGTGGCGCCGGAAGTTGTCGTGGAAGGCCGAGAGGCTCTCGTAGCCGGCGGAGAAGGCCACGTCGGTGGGGGCCGCGCCCCCGGCCAGGAGGCGGCGGGCGGCGGCCACCCGCTCGCGCGCCAGGAAGGCGGCGGGGGTGAGGTGGAAGTGCCGCCGGAAGAGCTCGGTGAGCTTGGTGGCGCCCACGCCGGAGGCCGCCACCATCGCCGCCGCGTCGGCGAGCGCCGCCGGGTCGCGGCGCACCTGCGCGGCCAGCGCCCGGGCCAGGTGGAGGTCGGGGTCGTACGCCTGGTAGAAGTCGTCCGGCCGGCACCGCTTGCACGGGCGCAGCCCCGCCGAGCGCGCCTCGTCGACGGTGTCGAAGAAGCGGACGTTCTCGGGGCGCGGCTTCCGCGCCGAGCAGGAGGGGAGGCAGTAGATCCCCGTCGTCAGCACCCCGGTCACGAAGCGCCCGTCGCTCGCGCGGTCTCGCGCGTAGAAGCGCTCCAGCCGGGTCTCGTCGCTCATCATGATCATGCGCCTACGATAACGTCCCCGTCCGCCGCCGTCTTCCGGATTTCCCCGCCGGAATCCGCGCGGGGCGGCTGCCGGAAAGGTCCGCGTTGCGCGGCGTCCCGGGCCGGCGGTATCGTGTCCCGAGTGAACATAATGGACGATCCGCCGGACCACCATGCAAGCTCCCCTCGGCGTCGCCGACGCCCTGAACCTCGCGCTCGCCGTCTTCTCCATCGCGCTCTCCGCGGTCGCGATGTGGCTCTCCATCCACTTCTACCGCCTCTCCAACGAGCTGAGCGGCCACCTGCAGGCCCTCGCCGAGCTGAAGGTCTCCGCGAAGACCACCGAGGCGACGGCGACGCAGATCACCTCGCGCGCCATGGACGTCCTCGCCGGCCACCTGGAGCGGCGGATCGCGGAGGCGGAGATGGAGGGCCGTCTGCAGGTGGCGCGCGGGCTGGAGCGGGCGCTGGCGGAAACGCCGCCCGAAGAGCGGAGGGAGGCGCGGGTGGCGGCCACCCGCGCGGTGACCGACGCGTTCGCGAAGCTCAGGACGAGCGCGGCGCCCACGGCGGCGGACTACGACTGGGGGCCGTTCGTGCGGCGGATCGACGAGCTCCAGCGGAAGAACGCCTACCTCTCGGTCAAGTGGCTCGACCGCACCGTCTTCGCCGGCGAGCCCGGGATGCAGGAGGCGCTGCAGGTCGCCATCGAGCACGAGGTCGTGCGCACCTTCCGCCGCGAGAACCCGAACAACCCGCGCTTCCCCACCCTCTGCTGCGAGCTCGAGCGCCGGCACCCCGCGGTCGCCGAGGCGCTCGGGCGGCGCGCGCCGTCCCCGCGCGACGGGCCTTGACAGGGAGGGAGGGAGGGATTAAACTGGACGTTGAAGGACAGACGGTTATTCTTAGTGCAGGCCCGGCCTTAATTCGCCGGGCCTTCTTTTTTGCGCCTACCGTCCGCCGCCGCGCCGTAAGCCCCGGCCGGGGCGCGCGTCGGTGGGGCGGGTGTCGCGGAGGACGGGGACGCCGTTGACGACGACGTGGACGATGCCGACGGCCGTCTGCACGGGGTCCTCGAAGGTGCCGCGGTCGCAGACGGTGGCGGGGTCGAAGAGGGTGAGGTCGGCGAACATCCCCTCCTTGACCACGCCGCGGTCGTCGAGCCCCACGCGGGCGGCGGGGAGGGCGGTGAACTTGCGGACGGCGTCCTCCAGCGTGAGCACCCCGCGCTCGCGGACGTAGCGGCAGAGGATGCGGGGGAAGGAGCCGTAGGCGCGCGGGTGCGGCTTCCCCGTCACCGTCGAGTCGGCGGCGCGGGCCCCGGCGTCGATCCCCACGCTCACCCACGGCCGGCGCATGGCGTACTCGATGTCCTCCTCCGACATCGAGAAGTAGATCGCCGACGTCCCCGCCCGGTCGGCCAGGAGGAGGTCGAAGAGCGTCTCCACCACCGGCTGGCCGCGCGCGGCGGCCACCTCGGAGAGCCGCATCCCCTCGTACTTCCGCAGCGAGTCGACGCCCACGCCGGCGATCATCACCCCGCTGGGGCCGCCGCTGGAGGCGCCGATGTTCCAGTCGGTGCCCCCCGCGGTGAGCTCTTCCCGCAGCCGCGCGCGGCTCGCCGGGTCGGCGAGGCGGGCGAGGAGCGAGTCGTTCCCCCCGGCGTGCGCCCAGGTGGGGATGATGGCGTCGAGCCCCGTCCCCGAGGCGGGGTAGGGGTACTGGTCGGCGGTGACGTCGACGCCGCGGGCGCGCGCCGCCTCGATGGCCGCCACGGCGGCGGGCATCTTCCCCCAGTTGGGCTTCCCCGAGGCCTTGAGGTGGTGGACCTGCACCCACGTCCCCGCCGTCTCCCCGATCCGGATCGCCTCCTCGACGGCCTCCACCAGCCGGTCGCCCTCGGAGCGGATGTGCGAGGCGTAGCCCCCGCCGTACGCCGAGGCCACCTTCGCCAGCTCGGCGACCTCCTCGGTGGTGGCGTACGACGCGGGAGCGTAGATCAGCCCCGACGAGAGCCCCACCGCCCCCTGCTCCATCGCCTCGGCCACCAGGGCGCGCATCCGTTCCAGCTCGGCCGGGGTGGGGGCGCGGTCGGCGTCGCCCATCACGTAGCGGCGCACGGAGCCGACGGTGACGAAGGTGGCGAGGTTGATGGCGGGGCGCGCCCGCTCGAGCGCCGCGAAGTAGCCGTCGAGGTCGGTCCAGGTGACGCTCTCGCGGGTGCGCTGCCCCAGCTCGCGGAGGGTGTTCTCGTTGACGGGGACGACGCTGGTGACCTCGCCGGTGACCTCGGTGGTGATCCCCTGCGTGATCTTGGAGATCGCCCGCCCGTCGCGGAGGAGCGGGTACTCGGAGTGGCCCAGCATGTCGATGAAGCCGGGGGCGACGATCAGCCCCGTGGCGTCGATCGTGTCGCGCGCCCGGGCGTTGCGGAGGAGCCCGACGGCGGCGATGCGGTCGCCCACGACGGCGACGTCGGCGCGGACCCAGGGGCTCCCGGTGCCGTCGACCACCCGGCCGCCGCGGACCAGGAGGTCGTACACGGGCGCGGCGCGGGGGCCGGTGGCGGGCGGGGGCGCGCAGGCGGCGGCGATCGCGAGCGGGAGGACGAGGGCGAGGCGGAGTCGCTTCATGGCCGCGGAGTCGGGATCGAGTGGACGGCGGTTCGGGCTGTCCGGCCAAGGTAGCGAACCCGCGGCCCCGTCGCGACCCGAGCCCCCAAAGATCAGTCCTCACGCAGAGAAGCAGAGTCAGCAGAGAACCCCGTGTAGTTCTCTGCTGACTCTGCATCCTCCGCGTGAGACCCGTCGTTTTTCTACGCGCTCGCCGCGTGCACCAGCGCACGGGCGTACGAGAGGGCGCCGTCGACCGCGTCGGCGACGCCGGGGCGGACGCGGAACTGGTACTCCCACGCCTCCAGCGCGCCGCTCACCAGCTCGGCGTAGAAGGGGATGGAGAGGACGCCCCCGTGGAAGACGACGGGGACCTCGCTCCCGCGCCACGGCTCCAGCCGCCGCGCCAGCGCCGCCGCGTGGCACCCCAGCTCGCGCGCCCCGCGCTCCACCACGCCACTGGCGACGGGGTCGCCCGACTGCGCCGCCTCCACCACGAGGCGGGCCAGCGCCGCCACGTCCGCCTTCTCGGCGCGCCCGGCCCACGGGGGAATGGCGACGGGGCCGTCGAGCTCCAGCGCCTCCAGGAAGCGGGCGAGGAGCGCCGTCCCCGGCCCCCGCCCGTCGGCCGCGCGGAGCGCCGCCGCCAGCCCGCCGCGCCCGATGGCCCACCCGCTCCCCTCGTCGCCCACGATCATCCCCCACCCGCCGCACC